>CAYMSC010000244.1:8131-9232 GCA_964392805.1 uncultured Saprospiraceae bacterium | reverse complement strand
AAGGAAAGTAGAAAATAAAACAGGCATTCCATAAATCCAAAAGGAACTAATACCATTATTAAAGGCTTGGTCAATCAAATCGACTGCTGAACCTCCTCCCCACCAAGAAGCAATAAACGTAATAGATAAAGCCCAGAAAGGCATTTTTCTACCTGCTAAGAAATAATCTTCACTATTTTCGTCTTTTTGACTTCTAAAAACTAAGAATAGAATAAATAGGAAATAGGCGACTAATAAAATAGCGGATAGGCTTTGCCGGTCGTTTAGTTCTGTTAGCATAGGAGCAAATGTAGGACTACTTTTGTGATAATTGTTTTCTTCATGCTTTTTTATGAATAAGACGGGTTATTTTCTAATTTGGTTGGCTATCCTATCAATGCGAAAAAATTAGACCAAGAGAAGACAACTAATTTAGCGATTAACCAGATTAAGCCAACAAACATTGTGATTAATGCAATCAATACCACTACGACTACCCATTTTCCATTGCCACTATAAGCACCCTCTTCATAATGTTCACGCAATAAGTTGAAATTTCTTCGATTGGATTTATAATACAAATCAAAAATATCTCCTAAAATTGGGATAGCTCCAACAACGGTATCTATAAAAATATTCCACAACATTTGAATAATGACTCGCCCACTTGCGCCATACCGAGCCATAGTCAAAACCAATACACTAGAAACCCCAAAGCTTATCATATCACCTGCACCAGGAATTAGCCCCACAATAAAATCTAATCCAAACCTCGTTTCAGTGCCAGGAATTCTAAATTTATTATCCAAGAAACTAGAAACAGTGTCTAACCATTTTAATTTTGGCGGCGTGATTGTATCATTCATTATCTAACAATTAAATTTATTTTTTGAATAACAAATATCGTCAAGTTTATCGAAGTAGGTGGCATTTTTTTGTTTAAATTTATCATTTCTTACAAAGTTTTGAAAATGCTTTTTTTGACGCTGAAGGACACTGATTATTATAATTTTTTATGTTTTGCGCTCATTTTTAAAGGAGTCATAAGCCAAAACATAGCTTTTGGTCAAAAAACAATAAATCATAACTTCAAACAGCATCCCCCATAAACCTTATAAACCT
>CAYMSC010000244.1:6644-8031 GCA_964392805.1 uncultured Saprospiraceae bacterium | reverse complement strand
ATAAACCTCATCCCCTCATAAACCCTATAAACCTCATCCCCCCATAAACCTCATAAACCTCCCCACCTTCCATTTTTTTCCTTATTTTTACGATTGTATAAACTACACCTTCATTTATGCAATCCTATTCCTTATTTGAGTTAAATGAATACATTCGACGTGTGTTTGCCCTGAACTTTCAGGAAGCAATCTGGGTTCGCTGTGAAATTGCCCAAATTAATGCTAGTCGAGGTCATTATTATTTAAATTTAATAGAAAAATCTGAAACGCAAGAAACCATCGTTGCTCAATCTTCAGCCATCATTTGGGCAAGTACTTATCGAAAATTAAGACGGGAACACAAAAAAACGCTAGATGACTTATTACAAAATGGGGTTGCCGTTTTGCTAAAAGCTAAAATTGATTTTGATGAACGATACGGCCTAAAATTATTGATTGAAGCCATTGACCCTAGCTACACAATGGGGCAAATGGAACTCAAACGGCAGGCCATTCTCGAAGCTTTACTCAAACAAGGTTTGTTGGATGTCAATCATCAAATTCCCTTACCACCTGTTATCCAAAGAATTGCGATTATCTCTTCCGAATCTGCTGCGGGCTTACAAGATTATTTAAACCACATTGCCATTAATGCTTATGGTTACCAATTGAGTAACCAATTATTTCCAGCAGCAATGCAAGGAACAAATGTAGAAAAGGAAATCCTACTACAATTAAAGAGGATTAAGTTGTTAAAAGAAAATTATGATGCCGTTATTATAATAAGAGGTGGTGGTTCTAAATTAGATTTAGCTGCATTTGATAACCTAGCTTTAGGAAAAGCAATTGCTCAATTTCCGCTACCCGTTTTTGTGGGCATTGGACATGAAATTGATGAAACGATTTTGGACAAAGTAGCACATACTTCTTTAAAAACGCCAACAGCAGTTGCTGATTTTTTAATCAATCGCATCTTACATTTTGAATCTATGATTATAGAATGTAAAAATTTTATTCGCAACGCCGCCAATTATCAAATCCAAGAAGAAAATGGGCAATTGAGCTATTTAAAAAGAATGATTCAACTACAAAGTCAAAATCAGCTAAAGGTAGCCAATACTACCTTTTTGCAAGTACAACAACGTTTGCCTTTAGCCGCAAGAAATAATTTGACACTCGCTAAAAATGCGCTAACACAACTTGAAAAAGTTTGTCAATTATTAGCCCCTGAAACTGCTTTGAAGAGAGGTTTTAGTATTACTACTGCTAATGGAAAGGTCGTTACTAAAAAAAGTCAAGTCAAAAAAGGAGATCAATTAGTTACTCAATTATTAAAAGATACCATTAAAAGTACTGTTGATTAAATAGTGCTTAATCCAAAATAAATCGTAAAAAAGAGCTTCCAGAA
>CAYMSC010000244.1:0-6544 GCA_964392805.1 uncultured Saprospiraceae bacterium | reverse complement strand
CAGAATTAAGTGTTATGAGCAAAAAAATAGTAAATTATCAATCAGCAATGGAAGAATTACAAACCATTGTTGCCCAATTAGAAGCCAATGCAATTGGCATCGATGAATTATCAGAAAAGGTCAAACGAGCGGCGGAATTAGTCCAATTTTGTCAACAAAAATTACGCACTACCGAAAAAGAGATGGACAATCTCTTTGATGAAGCTTAGACCTCTTCTGCCCTATCGGTTGCAATGGAAGGCGCAAAAGAAAAGTCGGCAATCGTATTTCTTAAATCCTTCGTCATCTCTATTTCCATTGCCGCCAAAGCTGGTTTCAACTGCTCCTCATTTCTAGCACCAATAATAGGGGCAGTTATTCCTTCATGTGCGCCAGCCCAAGCAATCGCTAAAGAAACTGGATGATAATTATTCGTTTTCGCAAAACTTAAAAAAGAATCAATGGTCGATAATTCTCGGTCTGCCTCATACCTCCTTTGATACATCTGACTCTCATTAAATCGACCTTCCACTCCTTCTTTACGCTGATATTTTCCTGTCAATAAACCTCCGCCTAAAGGACTATATGGAAAGACCCCTAAGTTTTCACTGATTGCCATTGGCAAAATTTCAGATTCGCATTGTCGCTTCAACAAATTATACATAGGTTGCAAACAATTGATAGGCGCAAAATTATTTTGTTGGCAAATGCCTATTGCTTTCATCACTTGCCAAGCTGCGAAATTACTAATCCCTAAGTATAAAACTTTTCCTTGTCGGACAAAATCATTGAGCGTTGCCATCGTTTCTACCAAGGGTGTTTGTTCATCAAAATGATGTAAATAATACACATCCACATGATCTGTATTTAAGCGTTTCAAACTAGCATCCAAAGCTTTGGTCAAATGAAAACGGCTTAATCCTCTCGCATTAATATCTTTTCCTGTTGGAAAATATCCTTTGGTCGCAATGACCACTTCATCTCGTTCGGATTTAATTAATTTACCTAATATTTTTTCTGACTCGCCACCAGCATAACCATTAGCACAATCAAAAAAATTCACGCCTGCATCTCTACACATCGAGTATAATTTTTTACTCCTACTTCTATTAGCTTCCCTACCAAAGGTCATCGTTCCCATACACAAAGAAGATATTTTTAAACCTGTATTTCCTAAGTTTTTATAAATCATTTTAATCGTTTTAATTTATGTCGATGACCAAATATAAATAAAACCTTTCGTAGAATAAATTTTTATTATTAGCAAATGGTATTCGCTTAATAAAAAAATTTATCTTTGTGGGAAAAAAAATAAGCTCTTTTTTTCCTAAAAGGTAAAATATTTAGAATAAAGATTATTTCGCTTACAGAATTGAGTGCATAGATACTTACAATTGTCGGTTATACTTGGTAAAGTCTCTATTTTTTTGAACAGGTAAAATATAATTATGAAAGATAAAGTAATCATCGCCAATATGAGTGGTTTCTACGGAGACCGATTTTCCGCAGCAAAAGAAATGATAGAAGGTGGCCCAATAGATTTCTTAACAGGAGATTATCTCGCCGAGTTGACGATGGCGATTCTTTATAAAGCGCAGTCTAAACGACCAGAATTAGGCTATGCCGTTACCTTTCTCAAACAAATGGAAGGCGTAATGGGAATGTGTTTGGACAAAGGAATTAAAGTAGTGGTGAATGCTGGTGGCCTAAACCCTTCTGGTTTAGCTAAAGCTTTAAAAGACGTAGCAAAAACACTTCAACTAAGTCCTAAGATTGCTTACATCGAGGGAGATAATTTAATGCCTCGTTTAACGGATCTACAAAAAGGTGGTGTTGCTTTAAAACATTTAGATAAAAATCTTACGCTCGCTGATAGTGGCATGCCTCCTGTTTCTGCTAATGCTTATTTAGGTTGTTGGGGTATTGTGGAAGCGTTGAATAAATGTGCCGATATTGTCGTTACAGGACGGGTTGCCGATGCGTCTGTGGTGATGGGTCCCGCAGCTTATCATTTTGGTTGGTCTAAAGATAATTGGAATGCGATGGCGGGTGTTGCGGTAGCAGGGCATATTATTGAGTGTAGTGGACAAGCTGTTGGTGGTAACTACTCCTATTTTGAAGAAGTGCCTTCTTATCACAACGTTGGTTTTCCTATTGCTGAGGTTTTTAATGATGGAAGTTCTATTATTACCAAGCACCCCGGAACTGGAGGACTCATTAGTGTAGGAACGGTAACGGCACAATTGCTTTACGAAGTCAACGCCCCTGCCTATATTACCCCTGATGTAGTGGCGCATATTGATACAGCTAAATTAGAACAAATTGGAAAAGATAGAGTCTCGGTGTCAGGCACGAAAGGTTCGCCTGCTACCAATACAGCTAAAGTAACCATCAACTGTATGGGCGGATTTAAAAATGTCTTGTCTTTTTTAATTGCAGGTTTGGATATTGAGAAAAAAGCAAAAATTTTAAAAGACCAATTTCTACAAAGTGTTGGTGGAGCAAAAGCTTTTGATAGTTTAGATATACAATTTTACAAAACACAGAATTTAGACCCCGAAGTAAACGAAGAGGCCTTTGGTAAAATACGCTTTTCGGTGATTGATAGGAATCCTAAAAAGGTAGGAAAATTATTCACTTCTAAATTAGTAGAGTTAGCCCTTTGTTCTGTTCCTGGTTTTTGTTTTGATAGTGCACTCGGTCCTGCCAAACCAAGAATTGTACATTTCCCTGCCTTGATTGATAAAAAACATCTAAAGCAAGAAATTGATGTCGATGGAGAAAAAATGACGATGGAAGAAATTACTTATGATGGCAAACCAATTACGATAAAAAAATCTAGTCCGAAACCAACTACTTCTTTCAAAAACAAAGCAACCAAAAAAGTCTTTTTAGGTCGTTTGTTTGCTGCTCGTTCTGGAGATAAAGGCGGAAATGCGAACTTAGGTGTATGGGGAAAAACACGGGAATCTTATGCTTTCTTAAAAGAATATCTTACTGCGGATAAATTAAAAGAATTAATGCCAGAGGCGAGGCCTTATGAAGTAATTCGATATGATTATCCAAATTTATTAGGCGTCAATTTTTATTTATTAGGCTTCTTGGAAGAAGGTATTGCCGCTTCTAATAAAGTAGATGGACAGGCTAAATCTTTGGGGGAATATTTGCGTGCGAAGGTGATTGATGTGCCGAAGGAACTTTTATCCTAATTTGCCAATTCTTCCCTATCCGGTAAAAAGGGCGTATCAACTTGTGCTTGTCGCTTACGAAAAGACAACAAACCCATTATTGGGCCAATAAGTAGTATTAAAAAAGCACTAGAAACATCAATCATTTCTATTAAATAAGCTAATACTTGAATACTCACAATCGTCAAAGCAAAGCCTATGCAATTGACGATAGTCAAGGCTGTTCCAACATATAAATTAGGAGCAGTTTTAGCAACAATCGTGGAAAACTGTGGAGAGTCCCCAACAACGGTAAATCCCCAAATTAATAAGACTATTATAAATAAAATAGGAGAAACACTAAATAACAAAGGAGAAAACAAGCAACATAATCCTGAGATTAATAGCATGTCAAAAGCTACTTTAGAGCTTCCCTTTTTTAAAGAAATATACCCACCGATAATACATCCTAAAGTACCAATAGCAATAATGGCAAAAGCAAGCATCGAAACGGGTAAGTCCGTTTGATTTAAATCGTTATAAGTAAGGATTAAAAAAGGTACAAAAGCCCAAAAAGCATATAATTCCCACATGTGCCCAAAATACCCAAAAGCGGCAGCTCTAAATTTAGGGAAAGCAAATATCTTAGGAATTACATTCCATTCAAATTTTGCCCCTTTTTTACGATGAGGACCATCAGGCACTAGGATATATAGTAATAATCCACCTGAAATTGCCATACCTGAAGTAATCCATAAGACCATTTCCCAAGGCAAGGCTTGTCCAATTACTTTTAATAAATGTGGAAAAGCGGTTCCTAAAACCAATGCACCCACTAAATACCCCAAAGCTTTTCCTAATTTTTTAGCATACCAATCTGCCGCTATTTTCATACCCACAGGATAAATCCCTGCTAAACAAAAACCAGTAGCAAAGCGAAAAATTAGCAAAGACATTAAGTCCGTAGCAAAGAAATAAACGGATAAATTAAAAAGAGCTCCTAGAATAGCGGAAGCTAAAAAAACTTTACTTGGAGAAAAACGGTCCGCAATGGATAAAAAAGCAAAAACTAAAGTACCGATGATAAATCCAAATTGGACAGCAGCGGTTATATCTCCCGTTGCATCTGTTTGTAAATGTAGTGCTTGTTGTAAATCTGCGATAATAGCATTCCCTGCAAACCATAAAGAAGCCCCACCGAATTGTGCTAAGACAATAATAGGTAAAATATAGGCTGGTATTTTTGTGGTCTTTTCCATAATCGAAGCAGATTTAGACAAAAAAATAATAATATATTAATATGTTAATCTATTCATGTATTTTAATAAAAGTCTAACAAAAACTAACATTAAACAAATCTATCAAATCAAATTTAAACAAAAAAAAGCTATAAAACCATCTTATATGTTACTTTGTTCATATATTTTTCATATAAAAGCTATTAATTGTCGTGTAGCGGAGAAATCATAAAATTTCCCGCCAAGTTTTTGATGTGCTTGTGCAATCAATCCTTCTATTTCTGGCTTATCAATTAACCATTGTCGATTAATTTTAGCAGGAATAAAGGCTTTATAGCCAATTTGTTTTATCCAATGTCCATTTTTGAATTCAGAAATCTTTATCGGTTCGAGCATTTTAATTAAATTTACGTCATCTCATTTAACTATAAATTTCCATAGTTAAGTATTCCCTATTTTTTAAAAAATATCATGATCTCCAATCAATACAACGAAGGCCTAGCTAAAAACAAAGCGAACTTCACCCCATTATCACCACTTACTTTTATCAAACGAGCTGCCTATGTTTATCCAAATAAGCCTTCCTTAGTTTATGGAGAACGTCGATTTACGTGGAAAGAGACCTATCAGCGTACCCGACAATTGGCCGCCGCGCTACAAAAAAATGGGCTTCAAAAAGGCGAGACGGTGTCCATCTTGGGTTTCAATACACCCGAAACGTATGAGGCACATTTTGGGGTACCGATGGCTGGTGGTGTCTTACATGCTATTAATACTCGTCTGGATGCAAAGAACATTGCTTTTATGATGAACCACGCCAATACAAAAATTTTATTAACAGACACTTTGGCAGCATCAACTATAAAAAAGGCGTTAACGCTTGTAAAAAATAAACCACTAGTTATTGATATTATCGACCCCAATGAAACGGGTGGAGAAACATTGGGCAATCTAGATTATGAAGCGTTTGTTGCAAAAGGCAATGCTGACTTCGACTGGGAATTGCCTGCTGATGAATGGAATGCTATTTCTTTAAACTATACTTCTGGCACAACAGGAAATCCGAAAGGCGTCGTTTATCATCATAGAGGTGCTTACTTGAATGCCTTAGGAAATATTGTTGCTTGGGAATTAGGCAAACATCCCGTTTATTTATGGACTTTGCCAATGTTTCATTGTAATGGTTGGTGTTTTCCTTGGACTTTAGCGGCTGTTGGAGGTACAAGTATTTGTCTGAGAGCGGTAGTCGTAGAAGATATTTATCAGGCAATTATCCATGAAAAAGTAACGCATTATTGTGGTGCGCCTATTGTACATAGTATGATTGCGAATGCACCTGCCGCCTTAAAAGCACAGAAAAAACATTTGGTCAAAGGAATGATAGCTGGTGCGCCGCCTCCTGCTGCGGTTCTAAATGAAATGGCACAAAATGGTTTTGATATTACTCATGTATATGGATTGACCGAAACGTATGGTCCTGCTACCGTCTGCGATTGGAATAACGATTGGAACGAATTACCCGCTAATGAACAAGCAGAAATCAAAGCAGCACAAGGAGTTACTTACCCCGTTTCAGAGGACTTAATTGTTGCTCACCCCGAAACTTTAGCACAAGTACCTTGGGACGGAGAAACGATGGGAGAGGTACTTTTTAGAGGCAATAATACGATGAAAGGCTATCTAAAAAATCCGACTGCCAACGAAAAAGCGTTTGCTGGTGGTTGGTTTCACAGTGGAGATTTAGCCGTCACTTTACCTAATGGCTATATCCAATTAAAAGACCGTTCCAAAGACATCATTATTTCTGGTGGAGAAAATATTTCTAGTATCGAAGTGGAAGGGGCTTTATTCAAACATCCTGCAGTAATGGATGCTGCGGTCGTTGCGAAACCCGATGAAAAATGGGGAGAAACGCCTTGCGCTTTTGTTGCCTTAAAAGAAGGCACTACCGTAACAGAACAAGAGTTAATTGATTTTGTCCGTTCAGAATTAGCTCGTTTTAAAGCACCTAAATATATTATTTTTGGTGATTTACCTAAAACTTCGACCGGTAAGACGCAAAAGTTTGTATTGAGAAAAAAAGCGCTTTTGATTTAATTCTTGCTGTTTAGTAACGACGAAATAATAAGTTGGTCATCTGGACGAGCTTATTTTGGTTCT
>CAYMSC010000243.1:0-9239 GCA_964392805.1 uncultured Saprospiraceae bacterium | reverse complement strand
AACTCATCACTAAATAACAACCATTAAAATGCAAAAAGTACAGTCGTATATTAATAAAAATAAGCAGCGATTTTTAGACGAATTAATCGAAATTCTAAAAATTCCTTCTATTAGTGCAGACCCTGCCTACAAAGCAGATGTTTTTAAAACAGCAGATTATACCGCAGAAAAATTAAAAGCAGCGGGTGCTGATAATGTAGAAATTTGCCAAACGGCAGGCTACCCTATTGTCTACGGAGACAAAATTATTGACCCTGCTTTGCCAACCGTTTTGGTCTATGGGCATTATGATGTGCAACCACCAGACCCTTTAGAATTATGGACAACAGGCCCTTTTGAACCTGTGATTAAAAAAACAAAGGTACACCCTGACGGAGCTATTTTTGCCAGAGGTTCTGCCGATGATAAAGGACAATTTTATATGCACGTAAAGGCATTTGAAGCGATGATAGCAGAAGATGCTTTGCCTTGTAATGTGAAATTTATGATTGAAGGAGAAGAGGAAGTTGGTTCTGATAATTTGGGCGTTTTCTGTCAAGCAAATAAAGAAAAATTAGCTTGCGATATGGTGATGATTTCCGATACGTCGATTATCGCCAATGATTGTCCGTCTATTTCTGTCGGATTAAGAGGGTTAAGTTATTTAGAAGTAGAAGTAACTGGTCCAAATCGAGATTTACATTCTGGCGTTTATGGGGGCGCAGTTGCCAACCCAGTCAATATTTTGTGCAAGATGATTGCTTCTATGCACGATGAAAATAATCACATTACCATTCCAGAATTTTACGACGATGTAGTGGAAGTTTCTAAAAAAGAGCGGAAGGCAATGAACGAAGCACCTTTTGACATTCATGCCTATAAAGATGATTTAGATATTTTCCAAGTAAGAGGAGAAAAAGGTTATACTACTTTAGAACGAACCTCCATTCGACCAACTTTGGATGTAAATGGTATTTGGGGCGGATATATTGGTGAAGGGGCAAAAACGGTTTTACCATCCAAAGCTTTCGCTAAAATTAGTATGCGTTTAGTGCCCAATCAAAGTTCTGATAAAATCACCGAAATATTTACCAAACACTTTAAAAAGATTGCGCCAAAATCTGTAAAAGTAGAGGTTAGACCACATCATGGTGGAGAGCCTGCCGTCACACCTACGGACACCGTAGAATATAAAGCAGCCGCAAAGGCAATGAAAACGACTTTTGGTAAAGACCCGATTCCACAAAGAGGTGGTGGTAGTATTCCTATCGTTGCACTATTTGAAGAAGTGTTGGGCGTAAAGTCTGTATTGATGGGCTTTGGCTTAGATTCTGATGGTTTGCATTCGCCCAATGAGCATTATGGCTTGTTTAATTACTACAAAGGGATAGAGACGATTCCTTATTTCTTTCAGTATTATGCGGAGATGAAAAAGTGATTATTAGTTGATTGATGATTAATTATTAGGTGATAGAGCAGTTTGAAAATTGAAAATTGAAAATTGCTGAAATGGTTTGTAACTTACAGAATACTGTAGCGCCAAGCTCTGCTTGGTGAGTTTATAATCAAAGCTAATTTATGCTAACAAAAATAGAAATAGAAAACTTTAAATCTATATATAAAGAGTCTATTGACTTGGGTAGAATTAATGTTTTTATTGGAGAAAATGGTTGTGGGAAGACGAATATTTTGGAGGGGTTGGGGATGGCTAGTGCTACTAGAGGTCTAAGATTAAAAAATGATGATTTAGTACAAAAAGGAATTCGTGTTACAAAACCAAATATTACATTTAGTTCATTTAAAAATGAAAAACAAAAGAATGAAATAGAAATTAACTGTAGTTTTACAGAAAACCCTCCCATAAGGTCTATTTTGACTTCTGAAGAAAAAAATAAAATCAACTCAAATTGGAGAGATTGGGGGCTTCTTGCTTTTGGTTCTAAATCTAACACATTAGAAACTTTAGTAGAGCTTGGAGATAATAAATTTGATGAAGACTATATTGATTTAATCATAGAGAAAATTCGAGAAAAAAATCCAAATATTAAAATCGAGAATGAAAAAGAAAAAAAAGAATTAATTTCAATACTTTCCGCAGTAGGCATTAATTATTCAAAAGCAGAGGAAACTAATATTCTTAGTTATAAAATTTATAACCTTTCCACCAGAATTTTGAGAGGAATAGGAGGTACAAGCCATGCAATTCCAGGGATCCACGGTGAAAACCTAGATTACCTAATCAATAGCTTCTCCAAAGAAGAAATGGAAGAACTAGAACATCACGCATCTATGATTTCGTGGCTAGATGAAATCATTATAGACCAAGAAGATACTTTAAAACTACAAGGCCACAAACTTAATTTAAGCCAATCCAAACTCTACTTCCGAGACAAATTCATGCAAAAGAAAAACAATGTTTTTTCTGCAGAAAATGCCAACGAGGGAATTCTGCATATACTATTTTACTTAGCCTTATTCATCAGCAAAAAAACACCAAAATTATTTGCCATAGACAATATAGAAACCGCTTTAAATCCCGGATTGTGCAGAGATTTGATAGAAGTATTAATAAAGTTAGCCAAAAAGCATGATAAGCAGGTTTTAATAACGACCCACAATCCAGCCATTTTGGACGGAATTAATTTGCACGATGATGAGCAAAGAATTTTTACCGTAGCAAGAAATTTCAAAGGACACACTAAAGTAAAAAGACTTCAAATTAAACCAGATAAAAAGGTTGGAGGACATCGACTTAAATTGTCGGAATTGTGGATGCGTAATTATTTAGGAGCGATACCTCAACATTATTAAATATGAAGTTTGGTATAATAGCAGAAGGTAGAAGTGATTGCGCAGTCATCAAAAATATATTGCGTGGATTGGAGTTAATTGAAATGGACGATGATATTCAATTTTTGCGTCCTAGATTTAATATAGATGCTATGGATATTGCAGCTAGAGAGATGCCTGAAGATAGTTTTAGTAATTGGACTTTGGTGAAAAAAGATTGTGAAGAAGGTTTGAAAATTAAAGAATTCTTTGATTTAGATAATCCTTTTGGAGAAGACCGTGCTATTATCATTCAAATAGATACTGCCGAATGCGAAGAAGCAGGCTACGATGTCATTAGACCTAACAAAAAAGAAGCTACCTATTGCGAAGATTTAAGAACCAAAGTCATCAATAAAATTAAATCTTGGGTTGATAAACCAGCGATTGACAAGCAATTATTTTTTGCAGTTTGTATCGAAGAAACGGAAGCATGGGTTCATGCTTTATATGAAAATAAGAATACGGCTAATTTTCCTGACCCAAAAAAGGCATTTGAAAAATATCGCTCTAAAAAAAGCCAAACAGATAAAAAATTCCAAAAACAGGAACAGAAATTAATCAATAAAAGCACTTTTGAAAAATTTGATTTCTATTCCAAGGGTTTTCAAAAAAAGAAAAACATTACATCAAGTTCAAAAAATAATAAGAGTTTGGAGGCATTTGTCAACTCTTTATCAACATCAACTGCATAGTTACGAATGAGTAAAATCAACAAAGTAAAAGAGGGAAAAGATACCATCAAATCCAAACTCCATCCTAGAAACAAACATCGCCACCGCTATGACTTTGCTCAATTGGTGGAGACTTGTCCTGCCTTAAAACCCTTTGTGGCTGTTAACAAATACGGCAATGAATCCATTGACTTTTTTGACCCTGCGGCAGTAAAAATGTTGAATAAAGCGTTGTTGCAACAACATTATGAGATAGGCTATTGGGACATTCCCGAAAATTATCTCTGTCCACCTATTCCAGGAAGGGCAGACTACATTCATCATATTGCCGATTTATTAGGTAGTGAAAATGAAGGGTTTATTCCAACAGGAAAAAACATCAACTGTATAGATATTGGTGTCGGTGCAAATTGCGTCTATCCGATTATCGGTCATCGGGAATATGGCTGGTCTTTTAGGGGAACCGATATTGACCGTAAAGCCATTCAAGCAGCTAACCGAATTATTGAAAATAATCCGCCTTTAAACGAAGTGATTCAATTCAAATTTCAAATGAATCCAACAGATATTTTTTATAATATTTTGGATAAAAAAGAAAAATTTGATTTAACCATTTGTAATCCACCTTTTCATACTTCTGCTGCGGAGGCACAAGCAGCTACTTTGCGAAAGTTCAAAAATCTAAAAAGGAAAAATATAACAGGAGCAACTCCTAATTTTGGTGGACAAGCAAAAGAATTGTGGTGCGAAGGAGGAGAAAAACAATTCATCCGAGACATGATTCGAGAGAGCAAACGGTTTGCGCCCAATTGCCTTTGGTTTTCCACTTTAGTCGCCAAAGAAGCTACTTTAAAAAGTATATATCGCTCCCTAAAAAGAGCCGTTGCCGTAGAAGTAAAGACCATTCCAATGGGGCAAGGGCAAAAAACAAGTCGTATTGTGGCATGGACTTTTTTGAGCCAAAAACGACGAGACCAGTGGGTGGCGAAACGATGGAAATAATTTTCACTCATCCCCAGAATGAAGTGAAGCAAAAAGTAGCTTAGGCATTCTAGGTCAAAAATTGAAATTATCCATGAGCATGAACTAGGGAATTTGAGTTCCATCAATTATAGAAATATGTCAGCATCTACCTCCACTATAACTATCCACATGGTATCCAGCCTAGATGGATTTATTGCCAAAAAAGATGGAAGTCTCGGTTGGCTGCATTCGAAGGACACCTATGAAGAAGGGATTACCTTGACGGATGAAGCTATAACAAATTTTCTAGCAAAAATAGACTGCTATGTTATGGGGTCTAAAACTTATGAATCTGCCTTGACCAATGGTTGGCCTTATGGCGAGAAACCCGTCTTTGTTTTGACCCGTAGAAAATTAGAAAGTGAAAGAAAAAATGTGAAATTTATCGGAGGCGACTTGACCAAATTGGTTAATGAACAATTTAAAGCAAATTATCAAAATATTTGGTTGGTAGGTGGGTCCATCGTCACTACAAAATTTTTACGATTGGAATTAGCTGATAACATCGTCTTATCCATTATGCCGATTTTGCTTGGCGAAGGGACGCTCTTCTTTGATTTTATTGGGAAAGAACAAGCACTTCACTTAAAAGATGTCACTGCCTACAAGGATGGAATGGTTGAATTATCTTATGGGATTAAAAAGTAAATAGCAAATAAATGGTCAATTTTAATCAACTATTAAATACCACCTCTACTCCACTTTCCAAGGAAATAATTCAAGATATAAATAAAGTAGCAAAGGTAGAAACACTTCCAAAAGGTAGGCTGCTTGTAAAAGAAGGACAAATAGCCCATCGACTTTATTTTTTAGAAAAAGGAACGGCAAGAACTTATTATTATCACAATGCCAAAGACATCACTTCATGGATTTACAAAGAAAATATGCCGTTCACTGCATGGTATAGTTTCTTAGATAGAAAACCTTCTTTTGAAAACGTAGAAATATTAGAAACATCCACCATTCTTTCCTTCACAAAAGAGGAGTTAGAGGAATTATACAAACAGCATCCGTCCTTTAATCATTTTGGTAGAAAAATGGCAGAACAACAATTATCCTATTTAGATGCTTTTTATAAAGGGTATTTATTTATGACGGCAAAAGAGCGATATGATTTATTATTGTCTACTTTTCCAGATGTCACTCAACGAGTTAATTTAGGGCATATCGCTTCCTTATTAGGAATTTCTCAAGAAACATTAAGTCGAATTAGAGCAAAAAAGTAGGCATTAATCAATAGGATTTACAGACTCGCTTTAATAAAACGTTTTGTAATCAATTCTTGATTTTTGGTTAGCATGTTAACTAAATACATACCAGCAGGTAATTGGGACACATCAAGGTGTCTAAAATTTTGCTTAACTTTTTTCCTTAAAATTTCATGTCCAGAAACATTAATTATCATTAAATCGGTGACTGTTTCATTCCCAAAATCTATAGTCAATAGATTAACTGCTGGATTAGGGTAAATATTTATTTCTGTAAGTATCTGATTATTTTCTAATCTAGCATTCGCTTGTCTAGCTTGATTTGGCATTTCAGTAGGCGTATTCAAGGAATTACAACTTTCTATTTTTGCTGTAAATTCGCTACCAGATTCAACTATAAATCCTGGTTTCAAAGTTATACTCAAAGCGGATTTAAAAGTCACCGCCGTTCCAGATTGAACCCTACCATCAGCCGAAATGGAATTATCTCCATAATGTATTCCACCCATAATCGGGTTATCTCCTATATTTTGAGTGACCATAAAATCTCCGCAAGAACTACTTGATTCTTTAACGTCGAATCTAACTTCACTCATCCCTATACAAATACCCCCATTCCAATTGTTTAGAAAAGTAATCAAAACAAACCTTGCTGAAATTCCGGATAAATCTAATCCTGCAAAACCATCGTATTCCTCATTACCTGTTGCTTCTGGTAGTTGAAAAATACCTGCTTCCGTCCAACTTATTCCATTTAAAGAGTAATCTATAACAACCTCTTTAGCACCTAATCCCGTTTGATTAGCTACATTATAATTCCAGAAAGTGGTCTCGCCTAATTCGTAGATATACCCCAAATCGTATTGTAACCAATGGCTATTTGCTCGGTTTGTATTTGGATTGGAGCTTGTTTGGCAAGATAACCAACTATCTTTTGCATTAGTAGAATAAGCTTCGGAATCACATTGTCCAATAATAAAATTATTTGTAAATAAGCATAGCAATAATAGGCTTACCCATTGGGTAATCATGGTATTTTTCATAAGAAAGATTTAGGATTTAGAAAACTTTTAATACGAAGTAGGTGAAAATGATTTAATAGGGAATAATTAAAAATGGCTAAACATTCATAAATCCAATTGGCAAATTCTCATTATTCACATCATAAAAATTCCCAACATTCGGCAGCACATAACTTAAATCTCCATTGGACACCCCAAACCATTTAGATAATTCCGCAAAGTATTCATCTGTAGAAATGGTAGGTAATAAAATAGCCCCACCAACATCATCGGTACTATTAAGGGCTAATGAAGGATATTCCCCAAAGATTTGTCCACCATTAACCGCACCTCCCAGAACCATTACATTCCCCCCCCAAGCATGGTCACTACCATTGCCATTAGAGGTCAAGGTTCGACCAAAATCAGAAGCCGTAAAAGTGGTGACACAATCAGACAAATTCAATTCCTCCATTGCTGTTTGAAATTCTGATAAAGCCTTGCTAACCACACTTAACATCGCTACCTGATTGTTCAACACTTCATCGTGGTGGTCCCATCCGCCAATTGTAATAAAGAAAGTTTGTCGTTTGACATTCAACACATCTCTAACTGCAATCGTCTTAGCAATCAGTTCCATATTCGCAGAAACTGCATTATCTGAAAAGGACGTATTTATCACTGGTGCTTGACTAAGTGCGGCACTAAATTCCACATGATTAGACTGAGAATCGGTAATTTTATTGGTAAAAGTGGACTTAAAAA
Organism: uncultured Saprospiraceae bacterium; assembly: GCA_964392805.1. GTDB lineage: Bacteria > Bacteroidota > Bacteroidia > Chitinophagales > Saprospiraceae > JAFMDF01. The sequence continues at coordinate 1,760 of CAYMSC010000243.1, read as the reverse complement.
TATCTTGGTATTGTTGTGCCAATAAACTTTCTGCCCCCTGTTTCAAAGCATTATCCAAAGCACTCGTTCCATCATAAGTACTAATCCCTACACTACCTCCAGCGGACGCTCGAATCGCATATTCCGCTGATTGATTGCCTACTTGAAAGATATTAGTACCTGATAAAGAAATATTCATCGAGATATTTTGATTGGCATTCCCTGCTTGCAAAATATCTGCCATTCGCCCTCCCCACCCTTTAGAAGACCGAGTTTGAGGAATCGAAGTTTGCCATTGTTGAATCTGGTCGGCATGGGATAATAATCCTAAAGGAATCTGCTTACTTCCATTCAAATACTGTGTTTTTGACATCGGTTCAATAAGTGTCCCAACATTAGAGACAAAAGCTAATTTATTATCATTAAAAAGGGATTGCACCTCTGGCATCGACGGATGCAAGCCAAATTGTTTGCCCTTATTATCCGTATAATTCAGGGGCAATAAATCACCTTGTGGCAAAGCCAAATTGGAACGAGTCGTAGCATATTCATTATAGTGATTGCCATTTCGAGGAACAAGCATATTAAAACTATCATTACCTCCAGCCAATAAAATACAAACCATCGCTTTATAATCCCCGCCTGCCGAATAAGTAGGCGTATTCATTCCAGCCAAAGAATTAGCCACGCCCATATTCAAAATAGTAGACAATAAAGTGGTAGACCCAATAGCCGCACAAGATGCTTGCCCTAAAAATTTTCTTCTATTTAATTTATAATCCATTTTCTATTAGTTGTTAGTGTTAAGTTATTAGTGGTAAATCGAGGAACACAGTCTGCTCCGAAACTTCGGAGACCTACAAAGAAAATCCGTGTAAATCCGTCTAATCCGTCCAATCCGTGTTCCTATCCTCCTAGAATAGCATCCTTAAATCTTCTCAATAAATCTATTTCTGGATACTATAATCAGGTGAGATAACCGCCAAATACAAAGCAGCCTTCACTCGTTCATTCAAATCAGAAAGCGGTGTAATCGCATTGACAATATTCGTCTTAGTAACTTCCGAAAAAGCCCCACCCGTTAAAATCAAATTCAATCGTTCGACCAAAGCAGCAGGATTATCCGCAATCGCCAATTCAGCCGATAAATCCAAAAACACATAATCCACAGGGTCTAAATCGTTTTCATTATAGCTCGGTGCATTATGGGAATCATTCCCTGCATGTGTCGCTACCTCCATATAAAATTCTTTGATAAACCAATCATGTGCTAAATTGATAAAATTGATAGCCGTAGCAGAGGTATGAATCTGGTATTCTGGTGCAACCAAATCCGCATCCGAAATTGGGCCATTAGGTTGAAATTCTGGCAAATAAAAATTAAAAACACTTGGAGAAGCTAATATCCCTTGGTCCACCGCTTCATCAAATAAATAACCCCAATTCCACATTCTACCCGATTGATTTTGCGCATTAAAAGCCCGCATAGCTTGGGTGTAGCGCAGTAGAGGCTCTCTTAGTTTCCCATGATGTGCATCGTCCTCCCAAGAACAATCTAAAGCTTCAGCATCCGTTAGAATTGCGCGAATTAAGGCTTCCATATCTCCTCTTACCCCTACTCCATTGTCATTAAATTTAGCGGCAACTCTAGCTACATAAGCAGGAGAAGGGTTGGATTTCACCAATCTTTGAATCAATAATTTTCCAATAAAAGGACCTACATTAGGATGGTTAAATAAATTATCAATGGCATCATTAATGTCTTCTAAAGTTGTCTGTCC
>CAYMSC010000242.1:0-9275 GCA_964392805.1 uncultured Saprospiraceae bacterium | reverse complement strand
AATACAATGATTAATTTTACAAAAATTAATTTAAACTACACAAAATTTTACGAATATGCTTACTAAAACTCGCTGTGCATGGTGTTTGTCCTACGGAGATTTTATCAGTTACCATGATGAAGAGTGGGGTGTTCCTGTTCATGATGACCGACATCTTTTTGAGATGTTGATTTTAGAAGGGGCGCAAGCAGGATTAAATTGGTTAACGGTTTTAAAAAAACGAGCGGGTTATCAAGCAGCATTTGATAATTTTGATGCCAATAAGATTGTGCAATACGATACTCAAAAAATAGCCGAATTAGTACAAAATCCAGCCATTATACGACATAAATTAAAAATAAATTCGGTTGTAAAAAATGCGAGCGGTTTTTTGAAAATACAGGAGGAGTTTGGCAGTTTCGACCAATTTATTTGGCAGTTTGTCGAAGGACAGCCGATTATCAATAACTTTAAAGATAGAGATAGCGTTCCTGCTAAGACAAAAGAGAGTGATGCGATGAGTAAGGCTTTAAAAAAACGAGGTTTTTCTTTTGTCGGATCCACTATTTGCTACGCATATATGCAAGGAGTTGGCATGGTTAATGACCATACGGTAGATTGTTATCGGTGGAAAGAGGTGCAGTAGCGCCAAACTCTGCTTGGTGCATAATTATTTTGGTCAAGCAGTTCCGAAAGCTATCGGAATGGTACTACAGTAAAACACTACGTTATGTTCATCTTATTAAGACTCGCCATTTTAGCAGGAATTGTTTACGCAGGCTGGAAAGTCGGCAATTATTTAGCTCGTAGATTAAGTACGCAAAAACAATGTGGTTATTGTGAAGGAAAGGGCTATTGGTTAGGTACTAGAGACAAGAATTTTTGTAAAAAGTGTAATGGGACGGGGTTGTTGGAGAAAGGGTAGTTTACTGTAGCGCCAAGCTCTGCTTGGTATAAGAAGCCAAGCAGAGCTTGGCGCTACAGTTTAAATCCCAATCGCACGATATTTTGAAGAATTGGCGGGGTCCACTTTCGACATAATTGCATACACCCGTGTTTTTTGTTGTCGGGGTGCGACTTTAAATATATCAATGAGTTCCGTCTGTTTGGCATTGGCAAACATTTTCAAAACCATGGCATTTAAGTATTTATTATTGACTTGTCCTACGGTTTCCAGTACTTGCATCAAAATGGCCTTTCCTGTTGCTAAATCTTCGTGCATAATATCCATTGCTCTACGGTGATAAGTGTACATGGCTTCTCGATAAGGGCGAACACTTGGATTTAGCATGCTTTCCATCAGCCAATATCGACTTTGTTTAGGGCCATTTGCCGTCCAACCACTAATAGAACCAGACAAGTTAGCAGGAAAAACATTGACTAAATTTTGTGCTTTTTGGAAATATTTATCTCCACCAAAAGGAGAAAAAGAATCATAATCATAGCCTAAAACCACATAAGCATAGAAAGCCAAAATATGAGAAATATTATCAGTATAAGTATCTTCTTGGAAAATAATGGGCTGATAAGCTTCAAAACTAAAAGTGATGGCTTTATCTAAATGAGTCAATAAAGGGGTCTGATAATCAGAGTTAAAAACAGGGCGTATTGCCTGAATTTGAAGCTCTGCAGCAAAAGAAGAGGGAGACAATTCGTTAGTAATTGTCAACTGCATATTTACTTTAATACGTTCACTTTGCTCAAAATCATCGTCCGTCCATTTTTTGGTATTCATAAATTCTTGAATAGAAGACTCTAGACTTTTAAAGATTTGAGGATCTGCTTGTGCTTTCTGAGAATTTACAGTTACGGTTGCATTTATTTCTTGTGCAAAAACAGCGATGCCTATCATTAAAAAGCAGGCTGTTAGGATTATATTTTTCATAAATTTTTTCTTGTTTATTTAAAACAATTTCTTCGACTTTTATAACGAAACAAAGTCCATTATATTTTCAAAAAATACGAATCTTCTATTCGTTAATTTTAGAATAGCCTTGCTTTTTTATCACAATTATACTTAAAAATAAAAATCCCAAATAATCGAGTAACAATTATTCGGGATTTTTAAGTATTACTTGACCGAAAGGCTACACTAAACGCTCGCAACATTTCTACTATTCGCTCTAATAAAATCTCCTGCTTCCGTATATAGTGGAAAATTCTGCATAAATGCGTTGACTTCCTTTCTAGTATCTAAAATTAGGCCCTCATTTTCTGCATCAGATAAGACGGCATCCATCCAATCTACTACTTTAACACAATCCGCTTCGTTGAATCCTCTAGTTGTAATGGCAGCCGTTCCTACTCGAATACCTGAAGTAACAAAAGGCGATTTGGTATCAAAAGGTACCATGTTTTTATTGACCGTAATGTCCGCTCTGACTAAAGCATTTTCTGCTACTTTTCCAGTGACACCTTTATTGCTCAAATCCAATAACATTAAATGATTATCCGTGCCACCAGAAATTAAGTTATAGCCTTTGCTCACAAAAGCTTTAGCCATAGCCTGTGCATTTTTAATCACTTGCTCGCCATATGCTTTAAACGAAGGTTGTAAAGCTTCTCCGAATGCAATAGCCTTTGCCGCAATCACATGTTCTAATGGTCCACCTTGCATGCCAGGGAAAACCGCACTATTCATGATAGCAGACATTTTGATAGGATTTCCCTTCTTAGTCTTTCTACCCCAAGGGTTTTCAAAATTCTTACCCAACATAATCAAACCACCTCTTGGCCCTCTCAATGTTTTGTGCGTAGTAGAAGTAACAATATGACAATGCTCCATTGGGTCATTCAAATGACCACTAGCAATTAATCCTGCTGGGTGAGCAATATCTGCTAATAATAATGCGCCTACTTTATCCGCAATAGCCCTGAAACGAACATAATCCCAATCTCTTGAATAAGCAGAAGCACCACAAATGATTAATTTAGGTTGTGCTTCGATAGCCTTCGCTTCTACTTTATCCATGTCAATCGTACCCGTTTCTTTTTCTACTCCATAGAAAGTAGGACGGTAAACTTTTCCAGAAAAGTTAACTGGAGAACCATGCGATAAATGACCACCATGTGCCAAATCAAAACCAAGGACTGTATCACCCGGTTGTAAAACGGCTAAAAATACGGCAGCATTTGCTTGTGCTCCGGAGTGAGGCTGAACATTGGCATAAGCCGCGCCAAATAATTCTTTTAAACGGTCAATGGCAATTTGTTCAATCTCATCAACTACTTCACAACCACCATAATAACGTTTACCGGGGTAGCCTTCCGCATATTTGTTAGTCAAACAAGTCCCCATTGCATCCATAACCGCTTGACTTGTAAAATTTTCAGAAGCGATTAATTCTATCCCATGACGCTGACGTTCTAATTCTTTTTGAATTAAACCCGAAATCACGCTATCTTTTGCCATTTCCTTATTAGTTTTTGTTATTAAAAAATTAAACTATTTTTTAACTACCCTGTTAATGGTATTTAAAAAATTAAGCTACAAATTTACAATATTTTACCCTAAGAAGTACGTATAATTTAAGTGCATAGATACATTATTACCTAAAAAATGATTAATTAATGTCTTTGCCCAATGAAGACCAAAGTGCCTACTTAATTTTTACTTTAGTGATAATTGTAATATTTTAGCTGCAATTATACTAAATGGCATTAATTTTGGCTTTTAAACAGTATTAAATACAACACTACGAACAGCGCATGCAGCAAAAGACGATTACTCAATTATTTTTCTCCTTTATTTTTTCTTTTTTTTTCCTAAATATTGTTTTTGGGAAAGTAGAGCGGCTGCGTTGTATGTGGCGAGAAGACCCTACTACTACGATGGTAATTGCTTGGGACCAAACAGCAGGGACTAATCCTATCCTATATTATACCAATAAAAATAAAGGAAGCCAAGTAACTGCATATGGTAAATCCCAAAAGCCAGATAAAGTACTATTTATCAAAGGAATGAATAATCACTTTGTTCGTTTGAGCGGATTACGACCGGGTACCACTTATTATTTTAAAATTAAAGATTCTCAGGGTAGTTCCCAAACTTATTCTTTCCAAACTGCACCTGCCTCTCCATACAGTCGCTTGTCTATCATTGCAGGGGGCGATTCCAGAAATCATCGAACCGCAAGAATAAATGCTAATAAAACAGTAGGTAAACTACGCCCTCATTTTGTCATGTTTGGTGGAGATATGACTTCTTCTGATGTTGCTCAAGAATGGTTAGACTGGTTTGATGATTGGCAGCACACCATTAGTGAGGATGGTCGATTAACCCCTATTATAGTTACGAGGGGTAATCATGAATATTCCAATAAAACATTAATAGATTTGTTTGATGTGCAAACAATAGGATTGTATTATGCGCATACATTTGGAACGGATATGCTTCGAATCTATACGCTTAATTCTTTAATACCATCTGGTGGGAAACAAAAAGAATGGTTGCAGCAAGATTTATTAGAAAATGAATATGTCCAGTGGAAAATGGCACAATACCATCATGCAATACGTCCACATACAACCAAAAAGAAAGAGAAGAACGAAATGTTATTCAATTGGGCAACCCTTTTTTATCGACATCAGGTTCAATTAGTTGTAGAGTCAGATGCCCATGTAGTTAAAACGACTTATCCCATCAAACCGTCAAGAGCAGCAGGAAATGATGAAGGCTTTATTAGAGATGACCAGTTAGGGACGGTTTATGTTGGAGAAGGCTGTTGGGGCGCACCTTTGAGAAACAATGATGACCCAAAGTCTTGGACAAGAGCTACTGGTAGTTTCAATCAATTCAAATGGATTTTTGTAGATAGAGATAAAATCGAAATTCGGACAGTAAAGACCGACGGAGCGGATGCAATTGGTGCTGTCGACCCTTTTAATATTTTTATACCACCTTTAGGGCTTAATATTTGGGAACCACCAACAGGACCAGTAATAACCATTCAAAATAATTATTTTTCAACTGCTGCCTTTGCTAATAATCCAAACGAGGATGGTCTGGTAGCACGAGGAAGAACAATAGAAATTTCAAATTTTCAAACAGGTCTTAAAGACAGAGATATGTTTGTAAGTTGGACCGTAAATAATGAAATGCCTAATTGTAAATTTGAGTTACAACGGTCTTTAGGAAATGGAAAGTATGTAACCATTGGGAAAATGAATGGACAAGCCGTTCAAAAAATAGGAAATTATAACTATAAATTTAGGGATAGTGGTTCGGCGATTACCGCACAGGGGAAATACATTCGGTATAGAGTAAAATATCTTTATGCTGGCGGAAAATCAGGCATGTATCATCCACCGATGCCTAAATTGCGTGGAGAAGGAGTTAACAGAGCACCATCTGGGGTGAAAAAACTAATTACAGATTCTAACGAAAGATTGCGTATAAAATATAAGTTAGTTAACCCGTCCAATGTATGTTATCAAATATTCGATGTAAATCGGAGAGAAGTTTTTAGCAATTATTTAAGCAACCAGCCAGCAAAGAACTACCTCAAATCATTAGATTTAAGTGAATTGCCAAATGGTCGTTATGTATTAGTGATTAAGGCAAATAAAGAGGAAATACAACGGTATCAAGTAATTAAGCGATAAGTAAGAATCATTGGTCAATCGGTAGCGGGCACTATAATCAATTGACCAATGACTAGGTTTGTAGTACTTGATATTAATTCATCGAAAATTGGGGTAAATAAGTATCTGCCGTACTAAAACCAGACAACATGTTAATATCTACCTTCATAAAAGCAGTCAAAGGCAAATCTGCCAACATATTCATCACTTCCATCTCATTATTAGCATTAAAAATCGCCCATAATTTAGAGGTTTCAAATGATTGAGCATAGGTACTTAATTTACCTTCATCAAAAAAACGTTCTACGACCATTTTTTGATAAGGCATCAAATCTTTAAATTCGAGGGAGAGACTTTTGGGCAGCGTAAAATCTACCATGAATTGATAAACGGTGTTCATTTCGCAAAGTGACTTTAAATTTCAAGAAGTAGAATAGGTACTTCCTGTTTTCTTTCGTTTCTCGTTAGACTTATTTTATCTAGTATAAAAAGAAAGTGCTCAACAGGGGGATGAAAAAGAAAAGACCTATTTCGTATTGAGCACTAACTTATTTATAAACAAATGTATTCCAAAAGTGAGATAATCGCTATTTTTTCTGTTCGCAAATCACGGTTATGCTAATGGGAGTCATATTTTTAAATCTTCTAAGGCTTATTTTGATAGGTTCTTGCGATTTTTTTTAAACCCTTTACGGTCTACAACTGTTTTAAGCATATCTTTGTAAACAGATTAAATGAAATCAAGCCTTACAAAAAATGAAGGTTAATTTTTATTTAGCTTTTTTTACAAATCAATATTACAGGAAAAATTGATATAAATAACTATAAACAATATAATGAAAAGACAATCAGAGGCAATAATGCCCATGCCCTATGGGAATTTTAAAATGATAGCTTATGCCAGCGATAAGCGAGAAAAAATGCCCCATTTTGCAATAGTTAGCGAACACCTAGATATTTCCCAACCTGTGTTGGTCCGTATTCATTCCGAGTGTGTAACAGGAGATTTATTTGGTTCTAAGCGATGTGATTGTGGAGAACAATTAGATAAAGCCTTGAAACTTTCCGCAAAAGAAGGAGGCGTTGTTGTCTATCTGAGACAAGAAGGTAGAGGGATAGGAATTATTAATAAATTAAAGGCTTATCAACTTCAAGACACGGGACTAAATACGATAGATGCCAACACCCATTTAGGGTTGGAGATAGATGCTAGAGAATACGATGTTGCCGTTAAGATTCTAACAGACTTAGGGATTAAGGCTATCGAATTGTTAACAAATAATCCTAAAAAGATTGAAGCAATTGCTAATTCTTCTATAGAAATTAAGAAAAGGGTGCCATTAGATATTCCTGCGAAGAAAGAGAATTATGGGTATTTGAAAACCAAAAAAGAAGAAATGGGGCATTTATTATCCGTCAACGGAATGCCCAAATAATTGGCAGATATAATTTAATTAGAAAGTGTTTCAAACATTTATCCCTTATATCCAGTTATATTATATTGCAATAGATTAGGGACTAATAATTAATCAACCAATTAACCTTTTACAGTAGTTTATTGAAATTTTAAGACGAATCATTTTAATCCATGAAAATAGGCATTGTTTGTTACCCGACGTATGGCGGAAGTGGCGTGGTTGCCACAGAAGTTGGTTTGGGTTTGGCTAGAAGAGGACATCAAGTTCATTTTATTACCTATAAGCGTCCTGTAAGATTATCTCCCTTTCACGAAAATGTATATTTTCATGAAGTTGCGGAAGCAGACTATCCACTTTTTGAATATCCACCGTATGATACCGCTTTAGCTAGTAAGATGGTAGATGTCGTGAAGTATGAAAATTTGGATTTATTACACGTACATTATGCCATCCCTCATGCGGCAGTAGCGTATATGGCGAAGAAGATATTATTGACAGAAGGACGCTACGTACCCGTAATAACGACCCTACACGGGACGGATATTACCTTAGTAGGCAAACACAGAACGTTTGCGCCTGTAGTTGCTTTTTCTATTAATAAATCTGACGGCGTGACTGCCGTTTCCCAATATTTGAGCAAGCAGACAAAAGACCATTTTAAAATTAATACAGAGATAGAGGTCATTTATAACTTTATTGATTTTGACCGATTTAAGAAAGTAGATAAAGATCATTTTAAGAAACTAATTGCGCCCAATGGGGAACGAATTTTGACACATGTTTCCAATTTTAGGAAAGTAAAAAGGGTAGAAGATGTGATTCAAATCTTTAAAAGGGTCTATGAAGAAGTCCCGTCTAAATTATTATTAATAGGAGACGGACCAGAACGACAGAACTTAGAGGAGTTATGTAGAGAAATTGGCTTATGTCACGAAATACGTTTCTTAGGTAAACAAGATGCAGTAGAAGAATTACTTAACATTTCTGATTTATTTATCATACCATCAGCCAATGAGAGTTTCGGTTTGGCAGCATTAGAAGCAATGGCCTGTGAAGTTCCAGTAATTTCTTCTAATGTCGGTGGATTGCCAGAAGTAAATATTCATGGAGAAACAGGTTTTTTGAGTGATGTGGGAAATGTAGATGAAATGGCAGAAAATGCCATTCGCATTTTGAAAGATGAAGAAATCTTGAGAACATTTAGAAAAAATGCTTTAGCACAAGCTAAACGGTTTGACATCAAAAATATCTTACCAAAGTATGAGGCCTATTATGAGCATATTTTAAAAACAACCGTTTATGCTAATCGAGAAAATGAGGTAGAGCGTGAAATGTAAAATTTCAAATTCAAAAACACTATTCTAAAAGAAAGGAGCAGCAATAAACATTAGTTCTATTACTGCTCCTTTTATATTAATGCTACTGCCACACTGTAGCTATAATATTTTAAGCTCTTTCCAAATTAGCTACATTATACATGCGCTGTAATTTCTTTCTTGCAAAGAAGATTCTGCTTTTTACTGTACCTAGTGGTACGTCTAATCTCTCCGCAATTTCATCATATTTATAACCTTGATGTGCTAACCAAAATGGAACTCTAAATTCATCAGGTAGCTTATTCACCATTTTCATTAATTCTCCATAAGCGATATTACTTTCGCCACCATTTCGCTCCATTCTGTTACCAGAGTTTAGGTAATAGTTATTACTAGTTTGGTCTAAGATAATTCCTCTTCTGGTCTTCTTGCGATAATTATTAATAAATACATTTCTCATAATGGTCACCGCCCAAGCTTTAAAGTTGGTACCAGTCTGAAATTTATCCGCATTAGAAATAATTCTCATAGCTGTATCTTGGTATAAATCCTCTGCGTCAGCCATGTCGCCAGTCAATTTTAAAGAAAAAGCTCTTAGGGTATTATTGACATTTTTTAAGTGATTTTGAATTGTAGTAATCATAATAAGTCGGATTTAAGATTTTACTAAAATTGGGATTTTGTAATTTATATTGACAAAACTAATGCCATTTATTGGATTTTGCAAATGCCCTTTACTTTTTTATTTTTGTTTAATGCAAAAACGCTATTTTCTTAAACAATAATGTAAAAATAAACTACATTAATATTAAAAATGTTATCATTGAGACGGTTTTAATACCTATTATGCAATCTTTTGATGAAAATATTATTTTTTAGTCGACAAACTAAAACAAAAACTTGACTAATCCTGTTAAAATTTTTAACAAGATAATTATTTTTGATACCTTTATTTGCAAATTCTATTTGCATTTATAGT
>CAYMSC010000241.1:5848-9277 GCA_964392805.1 uncultured Saprospiraceae bacterium | reverse complement strand
TTCATTAAATCTATTCTGTGGGTAATCAGTAGAACTCCAAGTTCTGGAAGCTCTATGTATCATAATTTATATCTTCAACAAACTTTCTAATAGACAAATCTGATTTTTCGCTCTCACCAAATTCTGTTCTTCGTTCGCTACTTTATAATAAATATTTCCATTTAAATAATCAGTTAAGAAACGAAGGGCTTGCTCGAAGATGGTCAATTGGGCACCGTATATTAAATGGGTAGTTTCTAGCTGTGTCAATGCCCCACTCCACCCTGCTAAATATCCTTTGGTCAAGGCAGTTAAGATGTTTTTCCTAACAAAAATTTCCTCAAATTTATCACTATTTTCATCAAGAGCAGGCGTAAAAGTCCGCACCATGTCTCCAAAATCATAGAGTAAATTCCCTGGCATCAGGGTGTCTAAGTCAATGACACAAGCTGCTTTTCCCGTCGTTTTATCAAATAAAATATTGTTGATTTTAGTATCATTATGAGTTACCCGAATGGGAAAAGTTAATTTACCTATATCTTTTAATAAATATTCATAGCTCAGCAATTGATTAATAGGCTCTTCGGCTAAAATTAATTGACCAAAAGGAGCATCCTCAACAGTTTCTAAAAATTGGTCAAATCGCAGTGCGGTATTATGAAAATCAGGAATTGTATCCAATAATTCTTCTACGGGGAAGTCTTTTAAATAATTCCCATATTCTCCAAAGGCGAAAGCGGCAGCAAAGGCCATTTCCTCATTGAGTACCTCATTAAAAGTTTGCGTATTCGAAATAAAAGGGTAAAGTCGCCAGTAAGCTCCCTCTACTTCTACTATATTTTGACCATCGACACTTTCAATGGGTTGTAATATTGCTTTAGGATATTGCTTTGATTTTAAAAATTGCCCTACCTTTTCGATATTAAACATCACGGCTAATGGCTGTTTAAAGACTTGAGTATTAATTTGTTGAAGGACCAAATTTTGGTAAAGTTGTCCATCCTTTTTTTCTAAAATCACCTTATAAGTCTGGTTAATATGCCCGATTTCTATCGGCTCAATACGGTCAATATTCCCAATTAATTGGAATTGATGAAGGATGGCATGCAAATGAATAAATTGGTTCATAGAAAAATTTTATACAAAAATGCTAACTTTTATTTTTTTTTAAACATTATTAAGTACAATAAACGTTAATTTGAGTTATTTTGCAGTTTTAAAATATAACCACCAATTTTTTCCTTTTCATGCCAAGACTCATTATTATTTCTAACCGTCTTCCGATAACCATAGATAAAAAGGAGGGGGAATTAATATATCATCCTAGCGCAGGAGGCTTGGCAACAGGGCTAAGTTCTTTGGATGAGTCCGTAGAAAAATTGTGGATTGGCTGGCCTGGCAAAGCGATTGAAGATGATTGGGAGCAAGCCGCCGTCAAAAATGACTTACAAAAAGATGGCTTAATTCCCGTTTTTTTAAGCCAAGAGGACATCGCTTGTTATTATGAAGGGTTTAGTAACAAAGTAATCTGGCCTCATTTTCATTATTTTACTCAATATACCACCTATAATCAAGATACCTATTGGCAAGCCTATCAAAAGGTGAATGAATTGTTTGAAAAAGCAGTAGCCAAAAATTATCAAGAAGGAGACATCATCTGGGTACAAGATTATCAATTGATGTTACTCCCTGCCTTGATTCGGAAAACATTTCCCAAAGCAAATATTGGTTTTTTTCTACATATTCCCTTCCCCTCTTACGAAATATTTCGGGTACTCCCTTGGCGTAAACATTTATTAGACGGCGTATTGGGGGCTGACCAAATAGGCTTTCATACCTATAATTATATGCGGCATTTTTTAAGTGCTGCTTATCGGATTTCAGGTATTGAACATAATTTTGGCAAGATGATGGTCAAAGATAGAATGGTCAATGTCGATGTCTTTCCAATGGGTATAGATTATTGGAAATATGCCAAACATGAAATCACTTTAGACCCAAGAGATGAAGCATTTAAGATAGAACGGATGGCTCGCAAAAAGACGATTGTGCTATCTATAGACCGATTGGATTATACCAAAGGCATCCCTCAAAGAATCAAAGCATTTGAAAACTTTCTAGAGACGTATCCAGAATATATAGAAAAAGTCACTTTGCTGCTAGTCGTCGTACCATCTAGGTCTAATGTCGACCAATACCAAGAATTAAAAGCAGAGGTAGATTCACTAGTAGGGCGTATCAATGGTTTATATGGATCTTATGATTGGTCCCCTATCCAATATTTTTATCGTTCGCTGCCTTTCAAAGTTTTATCTACTTTATACAAAGTATCTCAAATAGCCATGATTACGCCTTTAAGAGATGGCATGAACTTAGTGGCAAAAGAATACATCGCCAGCAAAGAGGAAAGTGAACAGGGCGTATTGATATTAAGTGAAATGGCTGGAGCTGCTAACGAATTGACCGAAGCTCTTATCGTGAACCCACATGATAGTGCGGACATTGTTGAAACGCTAAAAAAAGCGATTGAGATGAATGCTTCCGAACAAAGGTGGCGATTGAAAAAAATGCAAGATGGTTTAAAAAAATACAATGTAAAAAATTGGGCAGAAAATTTTATTAAAAATCTAGTAGACTTAACTCAAAAACAAATAAATAGCGAAGTGCATTTACTAAATAAAGATACCGCAGGAGGCATTATCCAAGCTTATAAAAATACAGCTCAACGATTGTTAATTTTAGATTATGATGGCACCTTAATGGGTTTTCAAAATGACCCTCAAGCAGTCGTGCCAGATGAAGAATTATTAAGTATTTTGGAAAAATTATGTGCCGACCCCAAAAATAAAGTGGTTATCAATACAGGAAGAGATAAAGAAACCATTGGAAAATGGTTGGGGCATTTATCGATGGAATTTGCTGCCGAACATGGTGTTTGGACTAAAAAAGGCAAAAAATGGGTTAAAAATCCAGGCTTACGAAATAGTTGGAAACCCGATGTGCAATCTGTTTTGGAAAGCATGGTTGAACGAACTCCTGGTTCTTTTATAGAACATAAAGATTATTCTCTAGCCTGGCATTATCGAAGAATTGACAAAGAATTAGGGGCAAAACGAATTAGGGAATTTAGAGATGTTTTGGCTTACTTGACCAGTAATTTAGACCTTCAAGTTTTGGAAGGTAATAAGGTGATAGAAATCAAAAATGCGGGTGTCAGTAAGGGACAAGCAACGCTAGGTTGGAGCAATGCCAAGGAATGGGATTTCATCTTTGCGATTGGAGATGACCATACTGATGAAGATACTTTCAAAGCCTTACCAGATACCGCATTTACCGTAAAAGTAGGCGATGTTAAATCCGCCGCTCGGTTTAATATTGGGTCTGTCGAACATGTGCGTAGTTTATTAAAGTTATTTATAGAGGATTAGGATGTGTTTTAGAGGGGCAGAT
>CAYMSC010000241.1:0-5748 GCA_964392805.1 uncultured Saprospiraceae bacterium | reverse complement strand
GTAATTAAATTTCTTTTTTTCTTATTGAATATTTTTTGCAACTAATTTGTATAAATCACATATAAGAACTAATCTTAATACAACAAACATACACACACATCTATGAAACTAACAAACCAAGGGCAGGTGACACCTCCCATTGAAATAGACTATAAGAATGTCAAAAAATGTATCTTTCGTCTAAAATCACTTGACCATCCAATTCGTCGTAGAATCTTAGATACGATCATAGAACTCAATGAAAAAGCTACTTCCGCTAGCATCATTAACATCATTTCTTTAGAACAAAAAGTGGTAGAAAGACATTTGGCTATGCTAGTCAAAGCAAAAATGATTCGTAGGGAAAAAATTACCGCACAAAAATTAATTTATGCCATCAACGAAGAGACAATGGCAAAAGCCAGTAGATTTATTAGAGAAATAAACTAGGGGACGCAAAAAATAATTTTACATTTTCTCCCACTACTAGGTGTCTTTCAATTGATTTGTATACTAAAATTATAAATTAAAAGGATTTCAAGAAATATAGTGCTTAGCATTAAAACTAATCGCTGTATTGCCTTGAAATCCTTTTTTATTGTCATCAAGTTTAATTGATTAGTATTTTTATACTAATTTTCATTAAGTTTGTAGCACAAAAATAGTTTTATTAGCATATGGGTACAACTACGGTTCAACATCAAATTTTAAAATTCCAAACAACAAAAGACATCACTATTGTAGCAGATGCTTATGGCAATCGGGACCACCCGCCAATTATACTGCTACATGGCGGTGGGCAAACTAGAAATTCGTGGAAAAAAACAGGCGAAATCTTAGCTGCCAAAGGTTGGTATGTCATTGCCACAGACGCTAGAGGTCATGGAGATAGCAGTTGGTCTAAAAAAGCGGAATATTCCTTTGATTATCTTCGACAAGATTTGGTAAAAATTGCCAAAACCCTAGACCAAAAACCTATTCTAATTGGGGCCTCTATGGGAGGTATTTGTAGTTTAGCGGCTTTACATTACCATCCTGACTTAGCTAAAGCATTGATTTTAGTAGATGTCTCTCCAAAAATAGAAAAAAAAGGGACAGACAGAATATTTGCTTTTATGTCGGCAAAACCAGATGGCTATAGCAGTCTTGAAGAAGTGGCGGAAGCTGTCCGAGCTTATTTACCACACAGAAAAAATATTGGCAGTTTAAACGGCTTAAAGAAGAATCTTCGTAAATTGCCGAATGGCAATTATGGCTGGCATTGGGACCCTGCGATGCTAAAAGTTTGGCAAAGTAAAACAGATGATGTCACGAACAAAGAACACGAAGTGTTTCTAACCAATGCTTTGGTTAATTTAGTCATTCCAGCTCTTTTAGTTAGAGGTGGCATTAGCGATGTCGTTAGTCTTGAGATCGTAGAAGAATTAAAGCAAATTGCACCTAATTTGGAATATATAGATGTGGCGGAAGCTGGACATATGGTTGCAGGGGATTCTAATCACGTTTTCACCAATGCGCTTATTGGTTTTATTGAAAAGATGATGTAGCAGAGAACAGATTTTAGTTTTTCCTCTAGCGGTTGTAGTTAGGGCCGCCAGAGGCAGCCGAATATTTAACACGAGGCTAGAGCCTCGCGCTAACATAGCATTACATTTGATTTCTCTACCGTACACTTTTTGAAAACGCCGCCTAAAACAAGGGGTTTGGGGTGAACAAATCTTTTATTCGCACGAAGCGTAGCATGAAGAAATGTAAGTTTCTGAACCCGAAGGGACGGGATGCTCGTGATTCAGTAAAAAGTGTACGGTAATGTACATTTGATACATCGCCCTCATAAAATCAAAATTTAAAAGTTGGATTCCAACCTACATCTAGTTTTTTAGCAGTTACAAAAATTAAATCATGCACCAATATTATTTTACGGAAGAACACGAATTATTTCGCCAAAGCTTTAGGGCTTTTTTGGAAAAAGAAGTCACTCCCAACATTCCAAAATGGGAAGAAGAACGTCGTACACCAAGAAGCATCTACAAGCGGTTTGGAGAAATGGGCTATTTAGGTTTGGATATTCCAGAAGCATATGGAGGGATGGATTTAGACACCTTCTACGGAGTTGTTTACGCCGAAGAAATGATACGAGTGAACTCGGGTGGATTTAATACCGCCATTGGTTCCCACAGTGGTTTGGCACTCAAACACCTCAGTGCGGAAGGTAATGAAGCGCAAAAACAAAAATATTTAGTCCCCGGTGTTAAAGGAACATTAATTGGCTGTTTGGCAATTACAGAACCAAGTGGAGGTTCGGATGTAGCACAATTAAAAACAAAGGCTGTCAGAAAAGGTGATAATTTTATCATAAATGGCTCGAAAACCTTCATTTCCAATGGCGTATATAGTGACTTTATCGTCGCAGCAGTTAGAACAGGAGGGGAAGGTGCCAGTGGGGTGAGTCTAATCATCGTTGATCGAGATATGCCGGGGGTGAGTGCTAACAAATTAAAAAAATTGGGCTGGCATGCTTCCGATACAGGGGAAATCCATTTCGATGATGTAAAAGTGCCCGTAGAGAATCTACTCGGTGAAGAAGGCCGTGGCTTTGCTTACATTATGCAACATTTTATATCTGAACGATTAGGCATGGCATTAATTGGTGTTTGCCAAGCTCAATTAGCCATTGACTATGCCTTGAAATATACTGCGGAGCGAGAAGCATTCGGCAGACCCATCAATAAATTTCAAGCCCTAAGACATCGGTTGGCACAACTAACTGCGGAGACCATGATGAATCGAGCTTTTGTTTATTCGTTGTTCAAAAGATATGAAGATGGCGACTATATTGTCAAAGAAGCCGCAATGGCAAAATTGGTTGGTACTCAATTGAGTGATAAGGTTTGTTATGAATGTATGCGGATGTTCGGCGGCTATGGCTATATGGAAGATTATCCAATGGCTAGGTTATTGAGAGACAGTCAGTTGGGGACAATTGGTGGCGGTACTTCGGAGATTCTTTGTGAGATTATTTCTAAGATAATGATTGATGCGAAGGCTTACAAGGCGGCTGTTTAAATGATAAAAGTACCGACGAATTTATTCGACCTGTACAGATAAAAATTGATTAAGTCCTAACGGGACGACATATCGTAGCATAAAGTGCAAACCCTATGTAAAAATTAGGAAAAAACACTTCAAAAGTCTTGAAAGGACGACATAAAATAAAAATTTAAATATATGTCGCCCATTCAGAGCTTTCCGAGTAGACTTAGGTATTATTTATCCTAGGGTTTGCACCATAGGTTACGATATGTCGCCTTTTCAAGGCTAAAAAATACCACCTAATTTTATCTGTATCCACACTTTTAACCGTAATGCCATTAAAAATAAGCGACGAGTAAAAAATAAAACAATGAAAAACCTACTTCCTCTCCTGCTCTTTTCCTTCCTATTTATCCAATGTCAATCCCAAGAAAAAATTGAAGAAATCGTCGTCATTGGCGGCGGCCTAATGGGTAGCACTACGGCTTGGCAATTAAGCAATTATGGAGAAAATCTTTTATTGATAGAGCAACAAGATTCTGTATATAGCTACGGGTCCAGCTATGGAGAAGCACGAATTGCGAGAAGCAGCAATCGAGGCAATGACATCTGGTCCTATTTACACAATCGTTCAGTCAAAGAAGCACAAAAATTGGTGAGCTATTTAGAGCGTAATCCAAGAGGTAATCAAACCTATGACATAACCGATATTTACACCACTTCTCCCGTGACCTATATCGGCCGCACAAGAATTTATGATAAACTGTATAACTCCTTGATTCGCCAGAAAGTGGACTATAAAATGGCGACTAACCAAGCAGAAGGGAAGGAATTATTTGGGGTTAATTTGCCTGATAGTGTGTTGATGCAAGTAGAATACAACGAACATTCAGGCAATATCAATCCTAAAAAAATTATCAATTATTGTCAGCAAGCGGTACTGCAAAAAGGCAATGCTATTTGGTATAATCATAAGGTCACCAACTTGACCCAAGATGGGGATTTATATGTTATTCAATTAGTCAACACTAAAACGGGTGAACAAAAAACCATCAAAAGTAAAAAAGTGGTTTCCGCAGCAGGGCCTTTTACTGGGCAATTATTAAAAAATACGGCTCCTTATTTTGACCAATTAATCAATCCGCAACGAGTCTTTTTAGCCTTTTATAAAATCAAAAAGGCGCATTTTGAAAACTACACGCCCGAGCAAAAAGAAAAGGTATTTACTTCCTACCCTGTCATCAATTCTTCCAAAGGCACACGGGATGGTAGTTTCTTTTCGATGATAGAAAAAGTAGATGAATATGGTTTTCCATTGATAAAAATTGGTGGTCATTTCCAACGTTCTCCCATCCATGATTTATCAAGCGTTTGGCAACAAAAATTAACGCCCAAAGAAATAGCATGGAGCCAAAACAGTACGCTAGGCTATTTTGATTTATTAAATGTCCCCTTGACTTTCGAGGAATTGGCCTTGGTGGATAGCTATTCTTGTGTTTATTCTTTGACTAAAACGGAAGTCCCTTACGTTACCCTTATTCCAATGCCTAATAGTGAAGTGGCAAATCCTAATTTTGTGGTACTTGGCGGTATGTCAGGGGTCGGTGCAAAAGGTGCTTTGACCTATGGTTTGCTTGGCGCAAATTTATTATTGGGAAAAGCGGATGACGAAGCGGGTTACCAAGAGGTTAAAGCAGCATTGGGTTTTGAGCGATTAGTCGCAGATTTAAAGGAATTAGCCCTTACTCATGAATAAAAAACAGCAACTAGAATTTATAGAAAACCTATGTGAAGCAGGTGCGGAAAGTGTATTACAAAAAGGCTACAATTGGTTTCAAGATGTATTAACCCCAAGTCTTCAATTAATTTCTGAGCAGCAAGCTGACCAAAGACCACTTTTAGGTGAAGCTTGGTTAATCGCTGGGGAAATCCACGAATTATTAAATGCGCCTAATCAAGCCATTACTTGCTATCATATTTCTTTGTTCTTTAATCCTACCTCGGTAGATACGCACCGCTGGAAAGCCCTCGTTCATGAACAATTAGGCGAATATCTGGAAGCCACCAAACATATTGAGCTCGCCTTAAAATATAGTGAAGAAGGAGAAGAACTAATGGTCGACAGACAACGAATTCAAGACTGCATTGTCTATGATAAAGCCCCTGATTTTGAAGCGGGCAATTTGCTTTGGGGGTATAATGAGTTATTGGCAGAAGGTAAATTTGGAAAGGTGATTAAAGGGATTAAAAAGTTAAAAACGGAAGATATTGAGTTGCTGCATTGTTTGTATCGTGCTTATGGTGGTAAAAAAAATACCGCAAAAGGGGAAAAAATTTGGCAGCGAATTTTAAAGATTGATGCGGAGGCTATTTTGGGGGAGTTGGATTTGTTTTATTGGGGGTAGTGAGCATCCTTTTAGAGCGTTAAGTTGAAAATTGATATTTGATAATTTTTTAAAATCCGTTGCTCCTATTTTTTAGCTACGGATTAGGTTAGCTACGGATTTTTTCTCCCTTTTTTATCTGGCACTCTATTCTTCATTAACCCTTATAATTTATAAAATTTTAACTTTCATTTTTTGCTCCATCGTTTTTAAAAGTATAGCTATTTCTTCTTCACAATGAGCATGGTGTATCACCGAGCTGGTCTTGTAGTCGCAGTCCTTGCTGAAATGGATTGCCTCTCCTACAAAAAATTAAAACCTTAGTTTATGAAATGGATTAGTCGCAGTCCTC
>CAYMSC010000240.1:0-9329 GCA_964392805.1 uncultured Saprospiraceae bacterium | reverse complement strand
ATAGAAGTACACAATTAAGCTCAACCTTTTGGTTGGGCTTTTTTTTTGCTCTTTTCTCTCCTTTTTTATCTTTCTATATTCTTCATTTAGGATAATCACAGCAAAATGTTATAATCAGATATTTTTCTATTCTACTAAAATCCTTACTGATAATATTTCCTTACATCAGTCAATTCTAATAATTTTTTGAATCTAATTGCATATTCTGTAAGCCTAAATTTAATGGATACACAAAAAAAATAAATATTTTTTGATATATATACTATTTTTAATGTATTAGGCATTGATTTTGTATTAGTTGAATTAATAATAGATGAACCAGTCTATTTAATACCTTAATAATTTTTCACACCAGTTCAAATCTTCCAACAGTTAAAAGCATTGACTTTTAACTCCAATCCTCTATTGCATCCTTTTAAAAAAAACGAATAGGTACTTAGCCTCTTGCTGAGTACTACAGTTTTAGCGTATTAATTTATTTTGTTTATTGAGTTATTGCAATAGCACTCAGTTATCACACACTATTTTCCTATGAAACGAGCACACTTTTTTTTATTAATTGGATTAATTATTCAATTTTTGCCCCTACATTTAACGGGGAAGACCAATGGTGGCCATCACCTACCACCTGTCTGCAACAACAGTATTAATCTAAGCCTAGACGAAAACTGCCAAGCGGAGCTTACACCTGATATATTATTAGAAGCACCGGATAATACGCTTTCCTATCGTATTTTTATTACTTTTCCACAAGACTCCACAGGGAATTTTAGTAATAATGGAACGGACAAAGTTACCTTATTAAAAACAGGGACTTATGAATATTCGATTATTGATAACTTAGGAGAGAGTTGTTCTGGACAAATATTGGCAGAAGACAAGTTATTACCATTTTTTACTAGTTTGCCTAGAGATACCCTTGTTAGCTGCGCCTTAGATTTGACAGAAGAAGGGCTTAGAACAACTGCGGTTACTGCAATGGATAATTGTGAACCGGTGACAATTTCATTTGTGACTTCTTTTTTAGAAAGTGGTGCTTTTCCTTGTGATACCAGTATTGTCGCTACCTTATGGAAAGCTACCGATGCGAGCGGCAATTTTGTCATTGATACGCAGCGAACGGTATTTATCCAACCTACGGCAGAGAAGGTATTATTTCCAGACGATATAATATTGAGCTGTGGAGAAGATGAAGTAACGGCAATAAATGACTTAACTAAAACAGGACAATTAAGTATTCAATTAGGAAAAATAGTTAACGCTACTTTTATTCCGACCGATACGATTCCATTAGATGGCGCAAATACAGGTTGCGGTTTAGGATTTAATGTAACAGATATTGTTGAAAATGGAGACTGTAAAATACAGGTCATTCGACAGTGGGAAATTTTAGATTGGTGTATGCCAACGATTCGCCCTGTTTTGATTGACACACAAATTGTCGAGCATAGAGATACGTTAGCCCCTGTTTTTGATGCCCACGAAAATGGAAGTTTGACAAATCCTAGAAGAATAGAACTAGGCGAAAATTGCCAATTTGAAATAGATTTAATTGACCCAACCGCAACGGACAACTGTGATACATTGATAGGCATAGAAATGTACGAAGTAGCACAGTTAGTAAATGGAATTTGGACAACTATTGGCGAAAGTACCAATACGATGGACTTACTCGCCGATACCTTTAGAATTGGTTATCGAGCGTTTGACGGTTGTCATATACAATTAAAAGAAGATAGCATTTTTACTTATTTAATTACCACGGACTTGAATGCGCCGACTGCTATTTGTGAAAGTGATTTAGTGCTTTCTATTACGGGCGACGAAGGCGTAAGATTAGATGCAGCAACCGTCGACGGTGGAAGTGTGGATGCTTGCGGATTGATAACTAGAGAGATTAGAAGGAAAGGAGTAGATTCAACTTGGCAATCAGCGATTCAGCTACCTTGTTCCTTGTTGGATAGTCAGATAATCGTAGAATTAAGAATAACAGATGCGGTTGGAAACGAAAATTTTTGCTGGACTACCGTAAATTTAGAAGATAACGTAAACCCTATTTGTCAAAACTTGCCTAATGAAATAGTAACTTGTGAGGTGCTTGCGTCGAATGATTTTGGAGGAGAAACAGACCAAAACAATAATGATAGTTTTGATGATTCAGAATATAGAGCTATGACAAGCAACCAAATGATGGCTTATAATGAGACCTTTGGTAACCCTGCTTGTAGTGATAATATTACTTGTAAATCTTTTGACATCGAACAACAATATCAGCGAGTGGAAAATATTTGTGGGATGGCTCAAATTATCAGAAGATATAGAGTAATTGACTCACAGGGAAATATTGGCAATTGGGCAGAACAGCAAATTACCGTCAATTACGTAACGAATTGGTCCATAATGATAGCCCCAGATTGGGAAGGAGGTTGTAATGAGGAGATACCAGCAGCTTTTATTGATATTCAAAATGGAACTTGTGATAATTTAAGTTTAAGTATTTCCGAAACAAGATTTGAAGCGGATGAAGATTTTTGCATAAAAGTAGAAAGAACCTATCAAATAATAAATAATTGCCTTTTTAATGCAAGTACGGTCCCTTTTTCTATTCCACGACCAGTGGATTCAATAGGTAGGGTAATAGATACGCTTAAAGTTAATAGTACATTATTAGGAACAGAAGCACATTTGATTTATCGACAAATATTAATAATTAGATCAACAGATAGACCCAATTTAATAGTAGATAATGTGGAAACCTGTTTATCCGGTAATGCAGTTGATTCTCTATCTGGAAAAGATGGACTAAACTGTGCAGAATTAAGAACTTTCACGGCAAGTGCTACAGATTGTATGGGTGATGCGATTACTAATTATCAATGGTTATTTTTTGAAAATGATACTGTGGTTGATAATGGAACAGGCAATTCTTTTACTCGGTCCGTTTTACCAATGATAGATTATTCTGTGCAATTCATCGCAATAGACAACTGTAATAATCAAGCAGAAGAAAAAAGAGATTTTGTATTTACGGATTGTGTGAAACCAACTTTATTTACTCGAACTGGAATTACTTTAGAATTAAAGAATAGAGCGGCTGATATATGGGCAAATGATTTTGATAAAGGCAGTTTTGATAATTGTACGGACAATAATACGCTGTTGGATAATTTTAGAATCTGGCACTTAAATTTAAAAATAGACCCTCCGACAGATATAGCAGGTGTTAAAGCGTTGCCAGCTAATTTGACGCTGACTTGCAATGAATTAGCTAGTCAAGAAGTATTTGTCTATGTATTTGATGAAGCAGAAAACTTTGATCGAACAGAGAATTTTGTGTTTGTACAGGATAATCAAGAATCTTGTGCGGCGATTAATAGAGGAGTACTTACGGGAAATATTACCAATGAAGAAGGACGCACAATCGAACAAGTGGCAGTTAACTTGACTGGAGATATGGAAAGCCAGCAGGTAACGAGCAATGATGGGCAATATGCTTTTGATTTGCCTTTGGGTAAAAATTATACGGTAGAACCTTCAAAATTGGAAGATCCTTTGAATGGGGTAACCACCTATGATTTAATCCTAATTAGCAAACATATTTTGGGGATAGAAACGTTCAAATCTCCCTATCAATACATTGCTGCGGATATTAATAAATCAGGAAGTATATCTGCTTTTGACTTGGTACAGATGAGACAATTAATATTAAACATCATTCCTGAATTTCCCAATAATGAAAGTTGGCGTTTTGTAGCTAGTGACTATCAATTTACGACTGATAATCCAGCAGATGAAGCTTTTGTTGAAACCGTAGCTATTAGAAGTTTGGAAGAAGAATGGATGGAATTTGATTTTGTAGGGGTGAAAATAGGAGATATAAATGGAACGGCAGCAGCTAGTTTAAATGCACCTTCTGCCAGTCGAAGGACAGTGGATAAATTTAATTTTAGCTTCGATAATCGTTTATTAAGAGTAGGAGAACAGGTGACTATTCCATTTAATATCAAAGATTTAGATAAAATAGAAGGATTGCAATTTGCTTTAGAATTTAAGGAACTTAAATTAATGGAAGTAGTAGAAGGATTAGCTAATTTAAGCCATTTGAATACCGAAAATGCGGAAAGTGGACAACTTGCTGTAAGTTGGAACAAGCGAGCATCAGTAAATCAACAAACACCTTTATTTACATTAACTTTTGTCGCACAAAAAAATGGACCCTTAAGTGATTTATTATCAATTAGTGAAGAACGAATGATAGCGGAAGTTTATACCGTTGATAATGAGTTGCAGCAAGTGGATTTAGCTTTTAATAAGGTAAATCAGTCTAATAATTTTAAATTATTCCAAAACAAACCCAATCCATTTAATTCGACCACCAATATTTCATTTTACCTGCCAAGTACCGAGAAAGTAAGTTTCAAGGTAATGGATTTACAAGGTAAAATCTTGCATCAAACCCATCAAACTTTTGACAGTGGGTTACAAGAAATAATTATCCATAAAGAAGCCTTGGGAAGTACAGGAATTTTGTATTACCAATTGACCGTAGGACGATATACGACTACTAAGAAGATGGTGGTGTTAGATTAAGTATAAAAATAAATTAACTGTTCAGCAGAATAGAGAACAGAGACCAGCGTGATTTATAAGTACTATTTACAGTCTCTGTTCTCTGTTCTGAATAGCAACAAATAAATTCAGATATAAAAAAGGTAGCCTTTGACAGAGGGTTACCTTTTTTTGTTGAAATAAATAATATATGTTATTTTTGATAACATATTAATAATGGGGCAAAATAATACAAGCCTAAACGGCTCTTTTTTCAATAATACTAATGGTCACTACTCCCTATTCTAAATATTTATTTTATCCTTTTTTGCCGCTTAAAAGATAGCTATGTCTGATAACATTTGTCAAGAAAAAGTTTTCCAATCTATTTTTGTCGAACAAGCAGAACGCTTACGTAATTTCATGTATTACAAGACGGGAAATTTGCAACAGGCAGAAGATTTAATGCAGGATGCTTTTGGCAAACTTTGGGAAAATTGTGAGAAAGTTATAGTAGCAAAAGCAAAATCCTTTCTTTTTACAGTCGCCAATAACCTATTTCTAAATCAAGTTGAACATCGAAAAGTTGTCTTAAAATTTGAAAATCGAGGACATAGCCAGCAATCTAATCTTACCCCACAATTTTTATTGGAAGAAGCAGAGTTTAAAAAACGCTTGGAAAATGCGATTAGCACATTACCCGAAGGACAACGGGTCGTGTTCCTAATGAATAGAATTGACAAAAAGAAATATAGAGAAATAGCAGAAGAATTAGCCATTTCTGTGAAAGCAGTGGAAAAAAGAATGCACAAGGCCTTAGCTGCTTTACGAAAAATATCTAAAAAGGTGTAGGGTAAATACAGCATTAACTGTTTTATAAGTAGTAATCTAAATTTTGATAAAAAACAGTTGATGCAACAACAAAAATTACAATCATGGATGCGAATAAAGATACTTTATATGCTCGCTGGCTGGCGGGTGACCTCAGCTCTGAGGAGGAACGGAGTCTTCAGACTTCGGGGGAATTAGAAGAATTGGAGGCGATTATCAATACTGCGGATAATCTAGCTTTACCAAAATACGATACAACGGAAGGGTTTGCTCGATTTAAAGCAAAGAAGATGCCTCCAAAAACGGCTAAAGTTCGCGCTTTAAATACTCGACGGATTTGGCCGATGGTAGCAGCGGCAGCAAGTGTTTTGCTATTGGTTTATGTAGGAAGCTTGATGCAGGATAGCAGTCCGGTATCTCTTGAATCAGGAAATATCGCGAACCTGACTCATCGCTTTGTAGACCAAACGACAGTTGTTTTAAATGACGGTTCAAAATTAGAATATGATGAATCCAATTGGGAAGAGACCCGTTCTATAAATTTAAAGGGAGAAGCCCTTTTTTCGGTTCAAAAAGGGAAGCCTTTTATCGTGAATACGCCAAATGGCACAGTAGAAGTTTTGGGTACAAGTTTTAATGTAAGAGCATGGGGAGATAAACTACATGTAGAATGCTATGAAGGGAAAGTTCGAGTAAGTCATAATAATCAGGAGACGATTTTGACGCCCAATCAAGCCGTAAATGTAGTGGAGGGACAAATGCAGGAGCAAACAATTACCCATCAAAAACCGCTTTGGTCGACAGGTAATTCCAGGTTTTACGAAGAGCAGATAAATGTAGTTTTTGAAGAACTGGAACGACAATATGATGTGAAAGTAAACATACTTAAAATTGAAAGACCATTTTCTGGTAATTTTAAGCATGACAATCTAGAGACAGCGTTAAATAATATTTGTAAACCGATGGGGCTAACATTTGAGATAGCTCCAAATGGTAAAAATATAGAGATTAAGGAATAAATAGAGTTTATGCGTAGAGCTTCCAGAACAATGTTGAATATATGGTGAAAAAAAAAAGGTATTATTATCGTTTTTATTGGTGCTTCATTTTATTGATATGCCTGTCCAATAGGACAATAGCGCAACAAAAGAGCGCATCTACCGATAACAAAAACATTGTCCATATCCTTCAAACCATTGAAAAAAAATCCGATTGGGTTTTTAATTATGACGTCCAGAAGTTAAGTGAATATACCTTTACAGAGCAATTGAAAAAAGGAAATATTAAGACACAACTGACCCACCTTTTTTATAAAACGCCCTTTACCTTCGACCTCCAAGACCAATCTATTTTAATCTACCAAGAAACACCTAAAACTTACCGATTTTGTGGTCAAATACAAGACGAAGAAAGTCATAGCAGCTTACCACTTGCCAACATTTTTACGGACGACCAACAGCATGGCACCCAAACAGATATGGACGGTGATTTTGATTTTAGTTTCACCGCCTTCAAACATCAACTAATTACGATTAGTTATATTGGGTATAAAGCACAATCTTTTGTGGTGCAGGAATTGAATCAAGCCAATTGTCCAACTATTTTTTTAGAAATTGATGAACAATTATTCGGCGAAGAGATAATTGTTAAAGACTATATTTTACCAGAGATAACAGAGGGAGAAGGCTATGGAGGCGTGCATATAGATTACCAAAAACTAGCGAAAAGACAAACGATAATAGAGCAGGATATTTTAAAGACGGTCCAATTAATTCCGGGAGTGAATAGCATTGATGAAAGCGCTACAAATCTACAAATTAGAGGAGGAACGCCCGACCAAAATTTAATTCTATGGGAGGGGGTGACCTTATATAACCCCGGCCATTTATTCGGAATGCTTTCTGCGATAAATCCTTATGTAGTGGAAGAGGTACAAGTATTTAAGGGGGCATATGACCCGTTCTATGATAATCGAGTCGGAGGTATTGTTGATTTGTCTTTAAGTGAGGAGATACCCGACAAACTTCACGGCGGTTTGGGCAGCACCTTAACAGAAGCACATGCCTATTTTAAAATTCCCGTTGTCAAAAATAAGTTGTCATTACTACTTTCAGGTAGGAATACGATTAATAGACTTTATAATTCTCCTACCTTACAAAATTATTCCACCAAAATATTCCAAGGGTCAAAAGTAGAAGACCAAAAGGATGACGTTGAAGAAGGCGATTTATCGGCAAATCAAGTATTAGATTTCTATGATTTGAATGGTAAATTGATTTTTAAACCAACAGATAAGTTGACCCTAAAAGCAAGTTGGTTAAGGACTGAAAATACGTTTAACTATCAGGCAGAATTATATGAAGCCGAAGATGGAAATCAACTAACGACTATTGATAATGTCCTATTTGATTCTAAAGCATTGAGCTTATCTATGGACATTCAATTAAAAAAGAATTGGCAACTTCAATTGGCCTATACCAATTCTACTTATAGCAACGATTATCTATCACAGTTTATAGATACCGAGGAGGACGAAGTATTTTATGAAAATAATGTCTTTAATGATATTAGAGATGAAGGAATTATCATTCAAACGACTTATCAAATCAATCCTCACTTAACACTGAAAGGAGGCTATGATTACAATCAAAAACAAGTGAATTTTAATGTAGCTCTTGATGCTTTCTACGAAGAAGATATTATGGATTTTAATTTTTCTGAAGGACATTTTCATAACTTCTTTACTTCTATAAATTATCAACGACAAAAACTACAAATTAATGGAGGGGTACGAGCGACCTATTTTGTGGAAACGGATAGCACTGCTTTTGCTCCTCGGATAAATGTGCAATATGCTTTATCTGATAAGCTAAAATTGAAAGCCTCAAGCGGCATTTTTAAGCAATATATTAGTCAATTAAAAGAATTTGGAGAGAATGAATTGGATTTAAACAATCAAGTTTGGATTTTGAATGAATTTGAAGGTGAAGAAAATGCTTTACAATCAGCAAAAAAAATAGCTGGTGGTTTTATTTTTCATAATAAAGATTGGTTGATTGACATCGAAGGTTATTATCATCAGACAACAGGCTTGTCGAGCTTGGGGCCTTCTTTTGGCACTAGCTCCGCAGCTTCTGAAGTAGATGATTTTTCAACAGGTAGTTCGGAAGCAATAGGCATTGATTTTTTGATTAAAAAACGTTGGCGAAATTATCAATCTTGGCTAAACTATTCGATAAGTAAGGTTGACTTTAATTTTCCAGAATTAATCGACCATCCCTTTACAGCCAGCAATGAACAACGCCATAATTTGAATTGGACAAATACCTATACGCATAAAAAATGGAATTTTACACTAAGCTATCAGTATAAAACAGGTTTACCCTACACAAATGGAATTGGGGTTGATGAATTTTTTGATGAAGATGATTTTGAGGATACAGGAGATGTCGCCGAAAGCACTTATTTTTCTGTGGAATATGATGCCCCCAACGAACAACGTTTACCAGATTATCATCGACTAGATGCCGGGATTAGCTACCGACCTACTTTCAAGAATTCCAACCTAAATGCAGAATTCACTTTTTCTATGATTAACCTATTAAATCGGACAAATACCTTTCGCCGAGATTTCTTTTTGGATGATTTTGGGGAGGAGGAAGCATTTGTTCGGCCACAGCTTTTTGGGGTGGATAAACGATTATTGAAACGGACGCCTTTGGTATCGGTTAGGTTTTATTGGTAATACTATTGGTAGTGCAGGATTTATCCTGTCCAGTTCAAAAGTCTTTAGATCATAGCCGTCAGGCTAAGAGCAAAAGCAAAAAAATTGCCTCATTTTAACCCATCCCTAACCAGCAGCCCATCTTTCGGTTCAGGAACTTACATTCCCTCATCTTAAAAAGGAAGGGGACTACTTTTGTGCAAAATTGCGAATTATCGTCTGTTTA
>CAYMSC010000239.1:0-9341 GCA_964392805.1 uncultured Saprospiraceae bacterium | reverse complement strand
TTTTAAAGCATCAAGCGGTGCATTCTTCACTTTAATTGTAAAAAAATATGTACCTCGTTGTGGTTGCCAAGAGAAAAAGGCTTCCCAGCAATGCAGGTTCCTGGTAATTCGAATATCGGGATAGGTTAAACTTTTTCTTCTAAAATCATATCCTATATTTCCTACGCCAACTCCCCAATTTTCTGTTAATTGGATTTGTTGAACCGTCATATTGAGAGAATGTGTTTGTACATCCCAGCGAGTATTTTGATTGACATCACTTACCGCATTGAAAACTAAAGAATGATTGATATTAAACCCTTCTAAAAATTTTAAAAATCCATCTTCGGCTGGTGGCTTTTTTTCTTCTCCCAATTCTCTGCGAGTATTACTTGACGAACCAGATTTGTCTTTTTGGAACAACTTTTTTAAAGAACTTACAGATACCCGAGAATTTACTCTAAAGTTCGCTCTTATAAATCTTAAAGGTTTGTTCGCCGTGTCCCAGTAAAATTCATCAATCCGTGTATTATTAGTATTTACAGCATAAGGGTCGAAACTAGCACTGGCACTCAAAGTCGTTATCCCTTTAAAAAATCGAGTTGTGCCAGTCACAGAAATTAAACTAAACCTCAAAGAATCGGCTGCAAAATTATAATTACCATTCACTCGAATATTATCAAAAATCTTTATTTTCTTATCTATCGAATCTTTCCTCGAATAATATTTTGCCTCAAAAATATTATTGAATGAAAAATTTAGCAACGTTTGCCTGCCAGTGGTGGTTCGAGGTGCCCCAAAAATTCCTCCTTGGAAAATATTAAACGTTTCAACCGCTAATGTATCTGCACCTCTATCTATACTAAAGGTATCTAAGCCATTTCTAAAAAAACTACCTTTGTTTTCAAAGTCTGGTACGGAGGCTGGTATGTAGGTGAATCCCACACTTGGCTTTATCGTATGGCGTATTCCTTTCAATCGGCCTTTTTTAAATTGTATCGTACCGTATAAAATTGTGTTTAAAGAAACACCCGTGCTGAGTTCTCTAAATGGCTCAAGACCAAAAAGGGTATCTGTAACGATAGATCCAAGACTAATGGTATCTAGCGTATTTTCTATAGAATCAAATTCTGTTTCTATCAATGGGGAAAATCTTCTAGTTATATGCTTAAAATTCCAAACTTCTTCTAAACTTGCGTTGGGAGAAACATTGACATATTTTAGTAGATTAAAATTTAAGTTGGTACTAATATCATGTCTAAAACCAAACCGGGCAGCATCAATTGTCTGTTGGCTAAACAACGTCGTATCTGTTGCTATAAAGGTATTCCTTGCTTCTGCATTATATCGAAAAGCTAATTTCTCGTACCATTTCTCTTTACTGCTCTTACTTCCCCCTTTTGCCCTAAAAGGATAAACCTCTTGCATTTGAAAATTAAGCGTTGGAAGACTAATTTCAACCCGATTTGTTCTTGTATTTTGAGAATGTCGCATACTCGCAGAAAAACGAAATGGTTTGTCTGGAAATGTTTGGGTATAGGAAACATTTGAATTTAAGGTGTTTTGCAATTGACTCCGTGCGTCGTTATTATTCACTTGCTGAAATCCATTTCCTTGGATATTTAAACTTCCTGTAAACCGTCGAGTGGGATGTGATTTAGCATCCTGACTGTGACTCCACCGAATAGCATAGGTGTTTGTCCTAAAAGGATCATCTATCGTTCTTCTACTAGCATAAGAAAGGTTTAATGACCCACTATATTTATAGCGTTTCTTATACCTTGAGTCCGCATTAATTCCCCATGTCCCATGCCAATAAATTTGCCCAGTAAGACTTAAATCTACATAATCATTGATTGGAAAATACCAACCCACTCTATCTAAACCAAAACCTAATTCGGGCGAAAATTCATAGCCCTGTGGAAATATTAGCCCTGTACTTTGAATTTGTTGTAAAGGAAACACGGCAAATGGTAAGACCACAGGAATTGGAATTCCACCGATTTCTAAATTAGATGGACCTGCTACCACTACTTTATCCGCTATCACTTTTTGTTTAGAACTCCGAATTCCGTAATGAGGATGTGGCAAATCACAAGTAGAAAAAATTGCTTTTCGATTATATAGAATATTCTCTGTAAATGAGGTATCTCGTTTTAATACATCTCTCGATACAATTTTTGTCCTTGAACCTGATAAAAATAAATTACTTTGTGTAGTTGTTACTCCAAATACTAATCCTTTCTGAGACTTAAAATTATAACGCATCTTATTGGCCTCAAAATTTTGAGAACCATCTGTAAAAGCCGGCCTCCCTGCCTCCTTTCCTATGCTATCTATATGGGTTTGTGCTACCGCTATGTTGCTATCCAAGTCTACCACTATATAACCTGCTTTCAATTCTACTCCCTGATACTTCACAAAAGCATCTCCATACAGGTGCATTTTGTTCTCCGTATTATTAAATATCATAGTGTCCTTTGCACCAATTTCTACTTTAGTATCTAGGCTATTTTCTGAAATTTTTACATCAGGAATCGACTCAGAAGATGAAAGTGAATCTATGGGTGCTGTCGAAGGGATGGTGTCTTTTTGAGGAATAAAAACACTTTTTTCAGGTATAGGTTTAAGGTTTAGAAAAGTATCTACTTGCCCATATATTGTTTGAAAACAAACAAAACTGAAAAAAAATAAACAAACAAGCGTTTCCTTCAAAAGAATAAATGATTATCTTGTGTTAAAATATTAATTTTGCTAGTTTTTAGTATTATTGAAAAAATAAATTTACCAGAAGAATTTTGAATTGAATCTTTTTTCCATAAGTTTTCAACTCATTGAAAAAAGTATCCATTTCAAAATTGGTAAATTTATTTTTTCAAAGTTCTTTAGATTATAGAACTTTGACCTATGCAAATTATAAGTGCCTCGTAAAAAGACCAAATTATAAGATGGGAATAACCTATTATTAACGTCCATTTTACTTTTGTTTGTCAAAAATGTTTAATTACAATCAATTTTTGACTACTTGGTACTACCCCCGTAAAAATAAACCTTTTGACTGCTTTTGCAATTTTTAAATACTATGAAGAGAACGATTTATAATTACTTGCTGCTGTCCCTTTTTTTTTCATTTTTTTCTTTTTCCTTACAGAATAGCTCTTCTTTTTTGATGGACGCTGCTATTTTGATAAAAGAAGGCAAAGATAATGAAATACCTAATAATGGTTACCAAATCAAGACTATTGTGTTAGATGCAGGACATGGTGGTAAAGATTCAGGATGTAGTGGCGCTAAATCCAAAGAGAAACACATCGCTCTAAATGTTGTCTTAAAATTAGGACAAGCCATTGAGCAACAATTTCCATACATCAATGTCATCTATACCCGTAAAACGGATGTATTTATTCCGCTTCACCAACGCGCTGCTATTGCTAATAAAAATGAAGCTGATTTGTTTATTTCTATCCACTGCAATGCTTTAAGTCATAAA
Source organism: uncultured Saprospiraceae bacterium (assembly GCA_964392805.1). Classification (GTDB taxonomy): domain Bacteria; phylum Bacteroidota; class Bacteroidia; order Chitinophagales; family Saprospiraceae; genus JAFMDF01. The sequence goes on along the minus strand of CAYMSC010000239.1, from coordinate 5,872 downwards.
GCGCACTTAGTTCATGGCTCTGAAACTTATGTTATGGGACTCCATACGGCAGAACATAATTTAGATGTAGCCCGTCGAGAAAATGAAGCTATTTTACTAGAAGACGATTATCAAAAAAACTATCAAGGATTTGACCCTAATTCTGATGAAGGTCATATTTTCTTGTCGATGTTTCAAAATGCTTTTTTAGATAAAAGCATTCAATTTGCAGAAAAAATAGAATCGAAAATTAAAGTAAAAGCACAACGTAAGAGTAGAGGAGTAAAACAAGCTGGCTTTGTCGTATTAAAAGAAACCACTATGCCTAGTGTATTGATTGAAACTGGCTATTTAACCAATCAGCAAGAAGAGTCTTTCCTAGTCACCAATAATGGACAATATAAAATGGCCAATGCTATTTTTGAAGCCTTTTTAGAATACAAGTCCGAAGTGGAAGAATATACTCCAGCGCCTATTATTGCCGCTACCCCACCAACTAAAACCATTACTAGTAAGCCTACTGCTAGTTCTGTAACTCAATCCACAACTAAACCAACAGCACAATTAATACAAAAGAAACATACTGTTACCTCAAAAGCAGTTCCTACTAGTTTAGTCATTCAGGAAGAATTGCCTTTAGTAAAAAATAATGTTGCTACTATTATTCCTAGTCCTCCTCCACCTGTTAAAATTGCGGAATCTAAGCCTAATTCAACTATTCTATTTAAAATTCAATTGGCGGCATCTCCTTCAGAAATCGAAACCTCTAATCAGAAATGGAGCAAAATTCCATTTGTAGAAGTGCACAAAGAGAAAAATTTATATAAATATTTGACAGGTAATCATGCAAATTATGAGGTAGCTGTAAAAAATAGAAATGAAGCCTTAACGAAAGGCTTTAACGGTGCTTTTATTGTGGCTTATAAAGATGGTAAACGAATTTCACTTGAAATAGCCAGAGCGGCAGTTAAAACACCGTAAGAACTGTGATAATAATAGAACAGCCGCCATCACTTAGCGTGACGGCGGCTGTTTTATTTAAACTTGAATGCTATTACATTTTATAACTTTTCTTCTTCTTCTTTTTTTTATTCTTCTCTTCTTTTGGTGTTGCTTGCTCTCCTTCTTCTTGTCCTTGATTATTTTCTGGTATTGGCAACGCAAAAATTTCTCCTTTTAAGAAAGGTTCCATCAGTTTTTCCATTTCTGCAAAATCTATTTTACTCATATTTTCCTCCATCAACTTGGCCATGCCTTCAAGATCTAGTTGACTCATCTGTTTTTCCATCATTTGCATCATGCCATTTATATCAAGGTCATTTGGCATGATAAAATTTTCGGCATTAAATCCTTCTGGAAATTTAAAATTTTTCAAAAGCATTGTATCAATTTGCAATTCTTCTAAGTTGAAGTTTTTCAATTGCTCTTGTAACTCTTTGGTCATTTTCTCCATATCCTCTTGCATCTCTTTTGAATCTATTTGTGCAAAAGAAGTCGTTTGAAAGAATAGACCAATAAATAGTATTATTAAAAATCTCATGTTTTATAATTTAGATTATTTGATTTACTACCTTTAAGACATAAATTTACAATAAAAGAGTGTTAAGAAATATATAAAAAATAGGCGATTGTTTAAAATAAAGTGTAGAAAGCCCATAATAGAGATAAATAGTGACTATTCAGAATAGAGATTAGAGACCATTACATTGAGAGAAAAGAGACTTAGTATCGGCAAATATTAATTTAATAGATTCAAAAATGGTCAAATTTCCGAAAAATAAATCTCGGTTCTCTATTCTCTACTCTCGGTTCTGAATAGTTACGATAAATATATAATTGGAATGGTGTGAAATTGTCTCGACTTTTGAGATAAGTTAGCCTTATTCTTCGTATTTCAAAACTTATTTATTCTCTTACATAGGTAAAAGCAAAGCTGCTCTACGCTGCGCACTCTGCCCCAATCCAACAATATGATTTTAGTAATATTCGACGTAGATGGAACGCTTGTATTTTCCGAAAAATTAGACAGCAAATGTTTTGCTGCTACTTATCAACAAGTTTATGACTTACCTTTCCCAACTATTGATTGGCGAAAATATCCGCATGTGTCTGACACGACCATCTTTAAAACCGTCATCCAAGAACATTTTAATCGAGTTGCTACAGAAACAGAGGAAGAAAGCTTCCGCCAAAAATTTGTCGCCAATATTATTGAAAATAGAAAAAATACCCCCACCGAATTTAAAGAAGTGCCTTTTGCCAAACAGACTATCGAACGTTTATTAACAGATGACCGATTTATTGTAGGTGTAGCAACGGGTGGGTGGAAAGCCCCCGCTATCGTAAAACTTAATTTTGTGGGTATTCCTGCCGACCAATTAATTATTACAGGAGCGGACGGCAAAGTAACAAGGGACGATATTACCAATGAAACCATTATTAAGGCACAAAAAAAATATAATAATATTGAGCGAATTGTCTATGTCGGAGATGCCATTTGGGATGTGACCACTACTAAAAACATGGATTTACCCTTGATTGGTATTCGACGAAAAGGAGATGTTGAATTTTTAGAAAATTTAGGCGTAGGTTTAGTTTTAAAGGATTACGAGAATTATGATACTTTTTTAGAAGGTGTCTTAAAGGTTGGTGTGCCAGTATAATCCTTACTGATAAACAAAACCAATTTTCAATTGAAAACTTACCTAACCTATTAGTTACCTTTGTAACCACTTCTTAGGTCTAGAACTGCCTACTGTCATACTGCAAACTGTTTACTGCCGATTGCCTACTGATTATCCGGCTTTAAATCCAAGCGTAAACGCAATTCATGTACCATTGGATTTTTTTTCCGCATCATTTCATATTTTTCTTTAGCAGAAAAAACTTTCTTCGGTTTGATTAACTGACTGGCTTTAGAAGTATCAATCGTAATTTCCATTGCCAAATTGGAAATAGGAATGCTCTTACGAATAAAAGGAATTAAATTTTTTTCCTGTTGTATCATGCCTTTTGCCATTTGTGACCCTACTTCCACTTCTATCGTTACTTTATCTTTTACTTTGACGGATGCTTTGGTAAAAGCGGCTTTGACGGATGGAGAATCGATTTGCGCAATATAAGCTTTCCAAGTATTGGTTAATAATTCAGCATCTAAACTTAGGTTTGTATCTATTACCTCTTCTTCCTCCTCTTCCTCCTCCAACATATTCAAAGAAGGCATGTCATACTTTGTCGTTTTTCGATTGGATGCTCCGTTTTGATTGGTAGGTGTTTTGGTTGGTTCTGGCTCACTGACTATAGCTGACTCAATGGGTTCAGCTTGGGCGGGCGTTGCAGAAACTGCTGGCGGTTCCTCAACAGGAGTCGTTTTTATAGACTCAACGGGCGTTATAGGAGTCGCTACTACAACTGGTTGAGCTGTTTTTGGTGTTTCGGTAACAGTCGCTACATTGCTAGAGCTTACGTCAGTCGTTTTTTTTTCAGCGACGACTACTGGTGCAGGATTTTTGGATAATTTAATTGCTCGACCAATATAGGTCATTTTTATGACTGCCATCTCTACATGCAAGCGTTTATGCCGAGCCATTTTATAATTAATATCACAATCAGCGGCAATGTTCAAAGCCGTTAAAATAAAACTATTCGGTGCTAAATTGGCTTGTTCTTGATACCGCTTTCTCAACGCATCACTCGTTTCTAATAAATCTAAGGTTTTGGCATCTTTACAAACTAATAAATTTCGTAAGTGCGCTGCTAAACCATTGATAAAAATATCAGGGTCAAATCCTTTTTTAAATATTTTATCAAAAATTAATAACACCTCTGCCGTATCCTCTGTCAACATGCCATTCACGACTTTAAAATAGTAATCGTAATCAAGGACATTTAGATTTTCAATGACACTATCGTAATCAATTTTCTTTCCTGCAACGCTGGTCATTCTATCAAAAATAGACAAGGCATCTCTTAATGCGCCGTCTGCTTTCTGACCAATGATATGCAAAGCATCTTTATCTGCCTCAATTCCTTCCTCCTTGCAAATATGCTGTAAATGTTCTACCATTCTTGGAATCTGAATTCGCTTGAAATCAAAGATTTGACAACGGGATAGAATGGTGGGAATGATTTTATGTTTTTCGGTTGTCGCTAAGATAAAAATAGCGTAGGGTGGTGGTTCTTCCAAAGTCTTCAAAAAAGCATTGAAGGCTTGTTGAGACAACATATGCACCTCATCTATTATAAAAATTTTGTATTGTCCTTGTTGTGGTTGAAACCGAACTTGCTCAATCAACCCTCGAATATGTTCCACACTATTATTGGAAGCAGCATCTAATTCATTGATATTAAAAGAAGCGTTGCCATTAAAAGAGGTACAAGAACTACATTCATTACAAGCTTCAAAATCTTCTGTTCTATTTTCACAATTTAGGACTTTTGCCAGAATTCTCGCACAAGTTGTCTTACCTACTCCTCTTGGTCCACAAAACAAAAAGGCATGTGCTAACTTGTCATTCTGCAAGGCATTCTTCAATGTCTTAGAGACGTGTTCTTGTCCTACTACTTCGTCAAATCTTTGCGGACGATACTTTCTTGCGGAAACGACAAATTGACCCATTTATTGGAATGATGAAAGATGAACGATAAATGATGAATTGTACAAATTTACAAAAAATAAGTCGATTAAAATACTCCTATTAAAAATAAGAAATAGACAAATTTTATTACATTTGGAAAATAATCAACCTATATAAATTTATGACACAAAAAGAAAATAATCAACTAACAAAAAAAAATTCCAGTAAGTACTTACTGTTTTTACTACTCCCATTAATAGGTTTCGGGCTTTATCAAATATTGAAAAAGAATGATGGTAGAAATACAAAAAATAATCCCACAGAAGTCGTTGAAAAAACGGTAACTACTACAAAAGAAAAGCTACAAACAACCGTTTTGAATAAAAATCAACAAGCGCATCAACCTGTAAATTCGGAACAAGCCACTACCTCAAATGTCGATACAAATACTTTTACAGATGCTCGGGACGGGCAAGCCTACCAATGGGTCCGCTTAAAAGATGACAAAAAATGGATGGCGCAAAACTTAAATTATAAAATGGAAGAAACTTGGTGTTTTGGAAATGAAGAGGATAATTGCAATAAATATGGTCGATTATATACTTGGAATGCCGCCAATACTGCCTGTCCAAATGGCTGGCGATTGCCAACCGATGAAGAATGGTGGTCAATGGCTAGTTATTATGGCAAAGCTTATAATTCTTATAGTGGTCAAGAAAAAATGGAAGGTAAGGATGATGGCGAAGTAGCCTATAAAGTTTTAATAGAAGGAGGAGAAACAGGATTTGCTGCATTGTTGGGTGGTTCTCACTCTTCAGATGAAGGCTTTGATTATCTAGGAGACCTTGGTTCTTATTGGAGTAGTTCAGAAAGTAGCTCTACTAATGTTTGGGGTTACTATTTCTACATTCATACGAAAGGACTTGCAAGGGATAATTATTACAAAACACTAGGCTTTTCTTGTCGTTGCTTGCAAGATTAATTTAGACAGTTCAACTCTGGGGATTCAACCAATACGCTCGCCCATCTAATGTACGATTGATTAATCGCTTCCCAAACATCAATCGTCTAAGCGTAGCAGGGTCATTAAAATTATGGTGGTCATTTAAAATATCATTAACTTCTCGTTCCGAATATTTTTTCCCCGCTTCAAATTTAGAGGCTAAATATTGTAGCATTAAGGCTTGTTTTTCTTTTTGGCGTTTGCCAGGGAAGCTATGAAATTTTCCGTTTTCGTCTTGGTAACCTTGGAGTATTTGGTAATTTTTTAATAGAATCATTTTGATTGGTTTAAATTTATTTTATCGCATTCCTTA
>CAYMSC010000238.1:0-9349 GCA_964392805.1 uncultured Saprospiraceae bacterium | reverse complement strand
AAATACTTATTCTCCTTCAAAGTATCCAAACTACAATCCTCCCTCGCCATCCCAAATGGATAATAATGATTCTCCTGAAAGATTTCTCTTTCATATACATCGGTCGTCAAGGTATCATCTAGAACTTCTATATTCCCATCTCCGTCTACATCCGAAAAGGAAACTCTTGTATTCCCTAAATGGTCCTTTAAACACCATTCTGCTCTTTCTCCGCCTGTTTCTTCATCAAAGCAGATTCTACCTTCCGCATGATAGAACGCTGCTATCTTTTCATCTTTATACTCAATGCCACCTACATAATCTTGGATGTAGTCTACTGCCTCTCCCTTTTCATTTGTTCCATTTACGATACTTTTTAACTTCGTGCCACCTGCATCATACCAATATTGATAATTCCCACTCCCTCCTTTTTCAGTCGTTGACATTGCCGTAGTAGGCAAATTTAAGAAATTATAAGCAATTCCGCTTGCATGTCCTGCATTGGTCATATTGCCATTCGCATCATAGCTGTAACCGCCTCCACTTATATAACCTATTTCGGATTCACCGCCATCACTTATTCCCGTTACTTGGGAACCATTATAGCTGTAGCTTAAATCATCTATTATCCCTGGCATCAAACAATTGGTCTCGGGGTCTAGTATCAAGCCATTTCTTTTGAGTTGTTGGATGTTCCCTATTGCATCATATTCATCAACCCACATCCCATATAGGTTATCACTTGTCCAGCCTTCGGTCGTCTGTGATTCATAATGCGCTCGGGTCAAGCGGTCTAGGTCGTCATATTCATAACCATAACCTTCGGCTGCATTCCCTTTTACCTGCCAACGCATCGTTACTATATTCCCATTATTCTGAGGACCACCTGCTTGTAATGAACCTGCATGCGCACCGCCTTCATAATAATTTAGCTCACAGGCAAATAAATCTTTTTGGGCCGATTCCCCTATACTTATCTCTATTTCTTCTTCTGGGTCTGCTATTTCAATCGTTTGGAGAATTTCATAGGCATGGGGGATTTCTTCCCGATATTTTTCTAACACATAGACTGTTGTCCCGTCACATAAAAGAATCAAGCGAATGTTTAACGGATAAGTCAAATCCGATGCCTCGACATCTACCATCTTTGCTTGTATATTGGTAATCGCCGATAACTGCTCGGTTAGTTCGGTGGCATTACAATTTGGTGTTTGTTGGTCACAGGGTAAATCATTTGTTAAGCTAGTAACGGAATTGCTACATGGTACCGCTTCATTAATCGTGATTTGTGCCCCCTCTTCCATCATACTTTCTATCAATTCTTTCATGCATACTTCTCTATCTCCCCTACAACTATTATTTAACGTAAATCTTTGATTGCTATTTTCTATCTCTATCACTTGTAATATCTCATAATTGCCACTTATCATCGGTAAATCTCCTTCAAACACATAGGTTTCTGTTCGATTACACAATCGGATTCTAACCAAATACAAGGGAAAAGTTAGAAGGCTGGGGTCTGGTCGATAAATGGTCTTTGTCTCATCCGATGCCGTACAAGGCAGCTCAAGTATCGAGTGGTATTTGTCTAGCATAACGCCTTTTAGGGCGGCTAGGGATGCCATCTGGTCCGCTATTTCCCCTGCCGTACAGCTTGGGGTAGGACATTCTTCGCTTATTATTTCTGGACAGGGTCCCTCTTCTATTATTAAGTCTTCTCCTAGTGAAAGTAAGTCTAAAAGTTCGGGTAATGTTACATTGGTGGGAGTATCCGCTAACAAGCTCTTACTTCCTAAAAACAAATTTTTTCTGCATCAAATAATTATAAGTAACCGCTACTATAATCCCAACAATTACTTTAGCAGGTTCTGGAGCTAATGGAGAATATTCAGTTAATAAATACAAGCCTGTTGTATTTAAAATTAAACTTCCAGTAGAAACGAGGGCATATCTAAATGCTTGGTGAGCTATTTTATCTTCCTTAGATTGAAATGCCCAGTAGCGGCCCAATATAAAATTGGTGATAGCTCCAAAGGCTGCTCCTATCATGTTTGCATATACATACCAGACACCTGCTACATGGAGTAACAGCAAAAAAGTTAAATAGTCAATCACGGTACCAATAAAAGCAGCGACCGATGCTTTAGAAAACTCTTTTGCATCAAATATATTTTTGATAATAAAAAAATTTGAAATGAACGGAATTTAAAGAAAAAACAATATGCCTTGCAATACAATATTTCCATAAATACCTGCTAAAACATCATCCAACATTACGCCCCAACCATTTTTAAAATCCTCCATTTTTCGAATACCTAGAGGTTTGGCTATATCAAAAAATCTAAATAATACAAAGCCTATAAAGATATTCTGCCAAGTCAAAGGGACAAAAAGTAGGTTTATCCAAACGCCTATTATTTCGTCTATTACTACTTTAGATGGGTCTTCCCCCCACTCTGCTTGTAAATTTCGAGTTACCCAAACTCCTAATAAAGTTGTTAAAACGATAATAACGATAAACCCTATTTGAAAATTGGTGTTATTATTGAAGCCAATATATTGCACATACCCTCCAAGTAATAAACAACCCAAAATAGCCCCCGCAGTTCCAGGCGCAAAAGGAGCATAACCCGCACCAAAACCCGTAGCAATTGTTTTATAAATAAATTTCAAAGTTCATTTTTTTGTAAAAGAATAAGACAAAGGTAAAAATTATAACGAAAGTAAATTAAGTTGACATTAAGTTTATCAAAGTCTAAAAAAACAATTTAAACAAAATATAAATAACTAATTATCAAACATTTACAAACAAACAACCCCTTAATAATAAGTATTTGAACTAACAATACCCCTTAATAATTTTATAAAAAAAAAGCTAAAGTGAAAACTTTAATCTAAATTGAATGGCAATTCATCATATTTTAGCCTTTGAAATAGAATTTTTAATTATTTTTGCCCTTGTGTATAAACGATAATTTTGAATTGAGGTTGAAAATTATCATAAGCCCAAACAAGTATATGAAGATACATAAAGAAGGATATAGGATATTAGTTGTCGTAGCAATTGCTTTAACAATCATAAATGCTATTGTATTTTGGTTAATTCCAAATTGGCTAACACTATCCTATTTTGCCACAGGTATTTTATTTCTACTAGTCTTACAATTCTTCCGTTCTCCCTGGCGAGAAATCATGATGCCTGACGACCATTTAGTTTATGCCCCCGCTGATGGTAAAATTGTGGCAATAGAAGAAGTAAAAGAAGATGAATATTTTGAAGATAAAAGAATTCAGGTTTCTATTTTCATGTCACCTACCAATGTCCATGTCAATAGAAATCCAATTGGTGGAACAGTTAATTATTTCCGCTACCATCCAGGCAAATATTTAGTCGCATGGCACCCAAAGTCCTCTACCGAAAATGAGCGCACTACGGTCGTCATCGGAAATGGAGACACAGAAATTTTACTTCGCCAAATTGCTGGCGCAGTAGCCAAAAGAATTGTCAATTATTTGAACGTCGGCGAAGAAGTCCAACAAGGGGACGAAATGGGGTTCATTAAGTTTGGTTCAAGAGTAGACTTATTCCTACCATTAGATGCAAAAATAGAAGTCAAATTAAATCAAAAAGTAAAAGGTAATCGGACGATTATAGCTAAGACTAATTAATGGGTATTAAGTGAGAAGTCAGATTTAAAACCGATAATCGGTAGTACGGACTTTACAGGCTGACCGCAAATAGCCGAGATATGCCAAATCTTTGAGATTTGGCATATCTAAGTTCCGCACAATCAATCATATATAAAATTGACTTTGAAGTTTTTTGAGTTTACGGTCAGCCTGTAAAGTCTGCACTACCAGTTGTCTTTAACTACTTTATAAAAGTTAATTGATTATTCATAAGCAAGACTTAGATACAATTGAATTAACTAATAATTAATCAACAAAAAATCCGCTATTTGAAAAATATTCAAATAGCGAATTTTTATTGTTGTTATTCCTACGTCAAAATCAATATTTTCACTTGATAAAGTAAGTATTTTAAAATATCTTTGGGTTGGTTCAAAGTATATTCCATTGAACACTTTCCCGCTTACCGATTTAATCCACCTAATTTATTATTCAATATACTAAAATTTGGCAACACCTTTGCACTTATTATAATTTGAAAGTATACGGTCAAATTTAGGCAACCAATAATATCATTTGATAATAAATCTCTTCGATTTTTAAAATAGTAGAACACCCATGAAAAAGAAACTAATTGTTCAACAAACAAATCTACACTCCTTAATTTTTATTGCTTTTATTGGATTATTTACAACTAATTTATCTGCCCAAATTGTCTTAGGAACAGGTAATTTAAGTACTAGGTCCGTTTCCTGTGGTAGTAGTACCTCCTTTACGGACGACGGTACAAACGATGGCTTATACCTAGATGATGCCGCTCGAAAAGATTCTATCATTCTCTGCCCAAGTACTAGCGGCCGCCAAATAAGCGTCAGTTTTAATAGTTTTGATATAGCGAATGGAGATAGATTATTGGTTTATGAAGGTGACCTCAACAGGAATCCTACAACGGCTTTCCAATCGGCATCAGGCATAGGTACTTCTGCTGCATTTGGTGGATGGGTACAAGCAGATTGTGATCCATCTATTAACCCGACAGGCTGTTTAACTTTTGTTTTGGAAACGAATGGAGACAATGGAAAAGGAACAGGTTGGGAAGCCAATGTCACTTGTGAAGGCAGCGGTATTTCCGTTCAATGTCCATCAAATGTTTCAGTGACCGATAATTGTAATAACTTAGACGGAATGGTAAGTGTAACGATTCCAAAGCCAAGCTTCACCACTTGTGGAGGAACAGCCAATGATATGGTTACCATAACTTCTTCTTGTTCTGCCATTACTGGTGGAACCGTCTTAGCCGACGGCGGCACCTTAGGTACTTTTACGATTCCTTTAGGGTCTTATTCTATTACTGCTACTTCAGTAGCTGATAATTCAAAAACATGTACTTATTTTGTCGTCGCTGACCAACCAATTATTAGTTGTAATGACAACCTTACTTCTTCCATTGGTTTCGGTTGTACCGCAAGTATTAGTGTCGATGATATCATTGAAAATCCATGTATTGGAAGTGGAACAACTTATGAAATATCTATCAATTTAGGTTCAAAGGCAGGTACAAGAACGGCAACCGTTGATGGTTCTAGTAGTAGTAGTCTTAATGCCAATCGTTTAGAATTAGCGTCAAGTGACTTCGATTGTGGGTCAGAATATCCCGTAGAAATTACCCGAACGGTCAGTTTCGCTAGTTGTGGTAGTGGGACAAGTTTATCGACAAGTTGTACGGGCAGCATTAAATTTGTAGACAATACGGCACCCTCTATTTTTGTCACTGCTCCCACTTTAACCACTTGTGGCAACTTGACAGATGCGGAAGTCAAAAGACAATTAACCATCAATGTAACTGATAATTGTGATGTCAGAGATACCCTTGTCAGCGTAGGGGCTTTTCCTTCTAATTTTTGTCGTAATAATTTAAGTGTACGAGTAACGGTGACTGCCGTTGATTTTTGTGGCAATTCCAGCTCGGAAACATTGGACGTAGCTATCATTCGACCAACTACTTTTTTTCCACCTAGCGATACTATCCTAAATTGTGGAGCAGGAACAGACCCTGCGGTTACTGGTTATCCAGTTTTAGATACTGACGGAGATGGCATAGGTGACTTACCAATTATAGACAATACTTGTAATTTCATTCCAGTTTTTACAGACCAAGTCGTTACCGCTGATAATAGCCGAACCACTAAAATCTTTAGAACTTGGCAAATTGAAGATTGGTGTGACCAAGCCGTTCCTGTGACTTTGCCCGTTCAAGTAATTGAAGTACTAGACACAGGAAAACCAAATATTAATTGTCCTTCGGGCAATCAACAAGGCACACAAAACAACCCTTATGCTGTTAATGCCAATAGTAGTAATTGTACTGGTAGCATTAGCTTAACGCCCCCTAGTGCAACCGACGACTGTGGAGGTAATGTAACAGTTACCTTGGATGTAGCAGTGAACATTTCCCATAGAACCACCTTTAATAATCTAAACAATTTACCCATAGGAGATTATTTCGCGGTCTATTTTGGAAGAGATGAAACAGGTAATCGCTCTGATTCTTGTAAAGTATTTTTTAATGTCATAGATGACAATGCCCCAGAAGCAATTTGTGTCGATGAATTAAATGTTTCTTTTGTCAATAATCTGGCGACCATTAGTGTAGCAGATGTGGATGCAGGCAGTGTAGACAATTGTGGCAATATTACCAAGGAAATCCGAAAAGATGGAGGCACCTGGGGACAAACCGTCAGTTTGACGCTTGAAGATGTAAATAATGGTGGTCAAGTATATCTAAGGGTTTTGGATGGAAACGGTGGCGAAAACACTTGTTCTGTCACAATTACAGGTAAAGACGAGACCGTTCCAGAATCTGATAATACCCTAGTAGCACAAGTATCAGGCGGCATATTAAGTCCTGCCAACACACCATTAGCAGGAGTTGAAGTTACTGCCACAGGAACAGTCGAATTTGAACAAACGGTAATAACTAATGAATCGGGCATATTTGAATTAGATTTGCCTCAAGGAATAGGCTACACTATTTCCTTTTCTAAAGAAGATAGCCCGTCTAATGGTTTATCAACTTTTGATATTTTACTTGTTTCTAAGCACATATTAGGTATCGCCCCATTTGAGCATTTATGGCAACATTTAGCTGCTGATATGAATAAATCAGGAAACGTTACGGCTTTCGATATTGTGAATATGCGGCAAATTATTTTGGGTATCAACGAGGGAGAATATGCCGACAATCCTTGGCGATATGTCCCAATTGATGGTGCATTTACAAATGAAGATGAAGTCTCATTAACAGATGGTTTTTTAATTCCTACCTTAACATCAAATATATCAACTTTAGAATTTATTGCTGTAAAAATGGGGGACTTGAATGGAAGTGTAAAAGTGGATGGTTTTGCTGCATCAGCCGAGGATAGAAATAATCATGCCCCTTTGGTATTTGATTTGAAAGACCAGTTGGTCAAAATCGGAGAAACTGTAAGGATACCTATACCTGCAACTCATTTAGCCAACATTCAAAGTTTACAATTTGGATTAGCTTTTGACGGATTACAACTTGTGGATATTGAACATGGAAAAGGTCAAGCTCAACACATTGCTCAAAAAAATGAACAAGAAATAATCATTTCTTGGGATAAATACAGCGCCAATCAAGCTACATCTAGTGATTTATTTAATTTGAAATTTGTGGTAGAAACAACTGGCTATTTAAGTGAGAAAATCAATTTATCCGATAACATTTTAGCTGAGGCGGTTGATGAAAACGAAGCATTCTCAAAAGTAGTGGTTCATTTTGAGCCAATCGCTACAAACGATTTTAAGTTATATCAAAATACACCCAATCCTTTTGCAGAACGCACACAAATAGGTTTTGAATTAAATCAAAAAAGTGACATTCTTTTAGAAATTTTCAACTTGCAAGGTGGTCTATTACATCAAATCCAAGGCACTTTTGAAAAAGGGTTTCACGAATTACCGATTCAAAAATCAACCTTAGCAGGTAATGGTATTTTGTTATATCAATTGACTACGCCAAGGGGTACTGCTTCTAAAAGAATGATTGTATTGGAGTAGTCGGTTATCGGTTCAGGTTGACCGTAAATAGTAGGATTTGCTAAATTTTGAAAATTTATGCACACTCTAGAGCTTCCAGAACTCCAAGTTCTGGAAGCTATTAGCTATTCCCAATATGCATTATTTTTTTTCCAGAGCTATAGTAAATCTAAATTCTTAGTACATCAAACCGACAACTAACTTCACTCCTGCCCAGCAATCGCCTCAATCTCAATCTTACAACCATAATTCAGTTTTTTCACGGGAATAATCGACCGAGCAGGTTTGTGGTCACCAAAAAAATCAGCGTAGACTTGATTGACTGCGCCCCAATCTTTAATATCCGATATAAATGCAGTCGTTTTTAGGACCTCCTTTTTAGTCAATCCATGTTCTGCAATCAAAGCTTCAATTTTTTGTAGGCAAAGTAAAGTCTGTTCTTCAATCGTTTCGGGTGCTGCCTTCTTTTCTCTTTTTAATAAAGGGAGTTGACCAGAAGTAAAAACTAAGTTACCTAATTTGACGCATGGAGAATAATGTGGTGGAGTTGGCATGAATTATATTTTATTTGTGCTAAGTAGTTAGTCAAGTTGATTGCTCAAAATCTCAAATGTAACTAGAATTTTATATTCTTGCGAAATGTTGACAATTGTTTGGCGTGCCTTTCTTAATAATTCCTAAATAAATACTATTTTGTCCAAAAATCACCTTTCTTTTCAACCCAAAAAGAGCTAATGGATTACGAATACAAAGACCCTCATAAATTAAAATTAAAGAAAATTGACCTTAAAAAGGAGCAAAATTTTCATAAAATATCCTGTCCTTCTTGTCAAAATGAAATAGTAGCAGCAGATTTAAATATTAATGATAAAATTGCAAAATGTAACGAATGTAATATTGTTTTTTCCTTTCAAAATACAGTTAATAATTTATTTACCCATCAATCAAAAGTTAAACAAGAAATTTTACGACCAGAAGGAATAGATTTATTCCATTTTAGAGAAGAATTAGAGATTACTATTGAGCAACCTTTCCCTTCGACTTTAGTTATCTTTGCAGGTTTGATGAGTACCATGGCGGTATTATTCACCGTATTAACAATTACAAAGCCAGCACTTTTCCTTTTAATTACTGCTATATTTTTCTTAATAATAAGTATTCGTCTTATTTATAATTCGGTCATTCATTCCAAAAGTAAAGTTCATATTAATATAAATGAACGACTATTAAATATAGAATATCGACCAAGAAAAAAGAACAAAAATCAAAGTTACGACAGGAACGATATAGACCAATTATATATCAGAAAAGGAACACATTATGGAATTTATATGATTTTGAATGGTATAGAAGGGCAAAAGCATGTACCATTAATCTCTTTTTTAAGTAGTCTATCAAAAGCTCGATATTTAGAACAAGAAATCGAAAAATATTTGAGGATTATTGATAGGGAGGTTTTAGAGGAGATTAAGGTGTAATATTTCCATAGTCCAATATAAATTTTTTTTTCAGAGAAAAAGACAAATTGTAATCAAAAACCCTCCAAAAAAAGAAAATTGTTATCTTCGCCTTTTTAAACTCTTATAAACTATTAGTTTTCAATTTTTATAAAAATAAGTTTAGATTACTAACTGATGTTACGCACAAGCACCAAAGGTGCGACATATATTAACATGGG
>CAYMSC010000237.1:5847-9462 GCA_964392805.1 uncultured Saprospiraceae bacterium | reverse complement strand
GGCTCTTAGTAATTTAAAAACGTTCAGACAGTCATTAAAATTACCCCCCCAATGAAGAATATATTTTTCTTAACAATCCTGTGTTTATCTTTTTTTGCATGTAAGGAGAAATCTACTTCAAAAGATATTAAGATTTCAAATAATATCCCCAAAATTGATACCATTTCTTACAATTTGAAAAGTATTAGCAAAGAATTTGGCGATTGTGACGACACACCCGTCAATTGTACGACTGCAAAGGTTCAATATGTTGCTATTAAAAACGTGGAAGCGAATCCAAGTTTTGAAGTAATTAATACAAAATTAATTAATATCCTAAAAGGAAATGCTCCAGACATAACCACTTTTTTAGATAGTTTTATTAAGGAAGCAACAACTTTTTATGAAGAATTCCCTGAAACTAGTGCAGGATACGGTATAGAATTAGAACAAAGCGTCCTTTTTAATTCCCCTCAGATTATGACAATTGAAACTTTTAGTTATGCTTATACAGGGGGGGCGCATGGAAATTATGGGACGGCATTTTATAATTTTGAAGTGGCAACAGGAGAAAGAATTGATTTAAAAAAATTATTAGTAGCCAATTATGAGTCAGCTTTAACAACGATAGCAGAACCACTGTTTAAAAAAACATATCTGGAAGAAGGGATGACTAAATATTCAGAAGCAGGTTTTTATTTTGAACAGGATATTTTTACGTTAACGGATAATTTTGCCATTACTAAAGAAGGATTAAAATTTGTATATAATCCTTATGAAGTTGCCCCTTATGCCTTTGGGCAACAAGAAATAATAATTCCTTATACCTCCCTGAAAGAAGTGATTCGGAAAGATGGGCTATTAACTGATTTTTAATAGGAAAGAGAAGGCTGTCTCATAAGTCGCTTTTTGAAAAGTTTGAAATCTTCCTTAAAAAATATGTTGGAAAATCCATCTTTTAACCAAGAATTTGGTAATATTAGCATTGAGTTAATTTGTCAGGAAACTATATTTTAAAATTTAGTGCGACTTTCTATTAGAACCGCTCTTACCAAAAGCTCCAACATTTTGGCCAATTAATAGCGCATTTATTCCGTAATTAAAAAACACGTAACACTATTTGTATTGAAGGATACCTACAGACATAAAGGACTGCGCAAAAAATTAATCCAAACTTTGCATGAAAAAGGGATTCGAGATAAACGAATATTGCAGGCGTTTAATTTAGTCCCAAGGCATTTGTTCCTAGACAAAGCTTTTGAAGAATGGGCGTATACCGATAAAGCGTTTCCAATAGGCAATAAACAAACTATCTCTCAACCTTTCACCGTCGCTTACCAAACTGATTTATTAGAATTAAAACAAAGAGATAAGGTGTTGGAGATTGGCACCGGGTCAGGTTTTCAAGCAGCAATTTTAGCTACGCTAGGTGTCCGTATTTTTACGGTAGAACGGCAAGAATTATTGTATAAAAAAACAAGCGAGTTATTAAAAAAATTAGGATTTAAAAGTATTCGGACTTTTTTAAAAGACGGGATGGATGGCTTACCTGAATTTGCTCCCTTCGATAAGATTATTGTTACAGCGGCAGCTAGTGAAATTCCTACTGCACTTTTAAGTCAACTAAAAATTGGCGGTATTTTGATTATTCCAATAGGCAAAGACCGACAACAAATGTGCAAAATTATCAAAGAATCTGAACGACAATACAAACGGATTTATTTGGATTACTTTAAATTTGTCCCTTTGTTGAAAGGCTTGAATAAGGATTAGTTGAAGTAGGCAGTTCGCAATTCTATATCGAAAAAAATAATTGCGAAAGTAACTAAGAGGGGAGGGAAGTTTTCCATTTAAAATAGTTCAACTAGCTAAGTACCAACTCATAATTAGTTTAAAATTTCAGGGAGATTATTTTTGGGATAGTTTTCGTCAAAAAATCAATGCATAGCACCGCTACGGATTTATTTTTTGATGGAAAATAGCCCTAAAAGAAGCCGCTGAAAATTAAATATAATTTTGTGTTAGTACTTATTATCATATAACTTATTTTGACAAGACACCGATAAAATATGTCTGATTTCAGGACGATACTACCACTTCAAAGATCACCTCTTTCTATAGATTATCAGTTACCTGTACTTTGTATTGGTTCTTGTTTTACCGAAAATATTGGACAAAGATTACTCCATTATAAATTTTCCGCCTTACTCAATCCTTTTGGTATTTTATACAATCCAATTTCTATTAAAAATAGTTTAGGACAACTTTTAAACAGACAACTTTATACCAAAGAAGACTTATTTTTTTACCAAGATTTATGGCATAGTTTTGACCATCATGGTGCTTTTTCTGCTCCTAATCAAAGTTCTATGTTAGCAAATATCAATGGACATTTAAAAGAAGGACAACTATTTTTGAAAAAGACCAAAGTATTAATACTAACCTTTGGTACGAGTAATGTCTTCCTAAAAAAATCAACAGGGAATATAGTTGCTAATTGTCACAAAATTCCTAATACAGCGTTTGAAAAAAAACGATTGACTATCCAAGAAATAGTAGAAGGACTAACACCAGTTTTAAAACAACTAAAGGTAGTCAATCCTGAGTTAGAAATTATTTTTACGGTGAGCCCTGTTCGACATTTAAAAGATGGTTTATTGGAAAATCAACGAAGTAAAGCCACCTTATTATTGGCTATTGAAGCATTGACCCAACAATTTTCTTTTGCTCATTATTTTCCTGCCTATGAATTAGTGATGGATGATTTGAGGGATTATCGGTTCTTTGAAAAAGATATGGCGCATCCAAATGAATTAGCTATCGACTATATTTGGAAAGCATTCCAAACAACTTATTTTTCAGATTCGACTAAGGCTATTTTTAAGCAAGTCAAAAAGGTCGTACAGGCTAGTTTGCATCGTCCTTTTCATCCGAAAATCCCTACACACCAACAGTTTGTAAAAAAGCAACTAGAAAAAATTGACCAATTAACACAACAATATCCTTTTTTAGAGCTTACAAAAGAGCGACATTTATTTGAAGCACAATTAAACAAATAAATGAGGAGCTCTCAATAGTTGGAGAACTTCTTTTTTCTATATGATAGCCTCGAATCTATATTCGGGGACTTATAAGACAATCCCATTTAAATAAAATTACCAGCGTGGACGAGAAAAAATATTTTGCAGCATTATTAGAACAAGTGCAAGCGGAGAAGAAAGCAGACTTTGAAGCATACAAACAACTGATTGCTAGTTTGCCATTGGATGAGCGCAAAAAACAAGGCTTTACATGGCATCCGCTGAATGTAGTCAAGTTTGGATATACTATTGGAGAACGCTCTTTTGTAATTGTAGAAAAGACGTCGGAAACGGATGCACCTAGACAGTTTCGTTCAGGTAAAACGGTCCGATTATTCACGCTATCGGAAGGTGCTTATAAACCTGAAAGGATTGGGGTAATTAATTACATCAAGGACAAAAAGATGAAAATTATTCTCAATGCTAAAGATATTCCAGATTGGTTAAGCCAAGGTAATTTAGGGGTTGATTTGCAATTTGATGAGCGCACTTATTTAGAAATGGAAAAAGCACTAAAAATTGTTAGTAAAGCAAGTAGAGATAGACTCGCTGAATT
>CAYMSC010000237.1:0-5747 GCA_964392805.1 uncultured Saprospiraceae bacterium | reverse complement strand
AATGCGGCGGTCGATTTATTAACTGAAAGAGTAGCCAGCCAAGGTTTGTCAGTTGTGCGATTAGGCAATATTTCGAGAGTAGACGAGGATATGATTCAGCATACCTTAGAAGCACAATTAGCTGCACATCCAGACAGTAAAAATATTAAAAAAGTAAAAATTCAAGCGGCAGAGGCTAGAAAAAAAGCTGGAAAATTTAAACGAAAATTTGGTGGTAAAGAACGGATGGAGCGCAGAGATTTATATCAAGAAGCAAGAGAACTAACCGCTTGGGCGAATCAATTGGAAGACCGCTTAGTTGACCAACTCTTAGATGGCGCACAAGTGATTACGTGTACACTTGTGGGGGCTACACAGCGGGTTTTGGAAAAACGAAAATTTAGAACAGTTTTGATAGACGAAGCCGCACAAGCTTTAGAACCTGCTTGTTGGATTCCAATTATTAAAGCCAGTAAAGTTGTGTTTGCGGGCGACCCCTTTCAGTTACCACCAACGGTAAAATCTAACAAACAAAAAAAAGGTGGATTAAATATTACACTAATAGAAAAGTGTTTGGATTTTTTACCTAAAATCAGTTTTCTTAATGTTCAGTATCGGATGAATGAAGCTATTATGGGCTTCTCTAATGAGCAATTTTATAATAATGAGTTGGTAGCAGATGAAACAGTAAAAGCACATCAGTTAGCTGTCGAAACGGGAAAATCTGTGGTCTTTATTGATACCGCAGGCTGTGGATTTGAAGAAAAAGTCAATCCTGAATTTCAGAGTAGATACAATCCCGATGAATTTCAAATTTTGTGCGAACATCTTTATTTGTTAATTGATGCCTATCAGGAGAAAGGACTACCCTTGCCTAGTATCGGTATAATTTCGCCTTATCGAGAGCAGGTCATTTATATGAAAAAGCAGGTAGCAGAAGATGAAAAATTGGCCGCTTTGCCTTTATCCATCAATACCATAGATGCCTTTCAAGGACAAGAAAGAGATTTGATTTATATTTCCTTGGTTCGGTCAAATGGAAAAGGAGAAATTGGATTTTTAAAAGATTATCGTAGAATGAATGTAGCAATGACCCGAGCGAGAAAAAAATTAGTGGTCTTCGGCGATAGTGCGACCATAGGCATGGATAAATTTTATGGAGGCTTTCTCGATTATTGTGATAAAGCGGGGGCTTATAAAACAGCATGGGAGTATATGCAATGATGGAGGTTTTGTGCATGAATCAAGTATAATTGATAGTCAAATCGGCTAATAAGTGTTAATTTTTGATAGAGAATAGCAAAAAGTAATTTTTTTTTGTATTTTGTTAACTCTTACCATCGCCTTTAATGACCTTCATCAAAAATTGACTATGCACAAAACTTGATACTATGAATCAATTTCACTGGACTTACTGGGATAATTTAGGCAAGCAACACGTTATTGGTATTCTTCACGGCATTAAAACAGGCCATTTAGTCATTCACCTAAATTCTAAGGTGCTCATCATTGACTTTAAAGTTTTTGAACCTAAAAAATATTCTTTCCTTATCAATGAAGAAATTTGTGAGTTACAAATTGAAGCTGCCGAGAGTGGGTTTAAATATGACTTAGGCGTAAATGAAAAACAAGCAGCAGAGAAAAAAGCTTTAAAACGAGCCAAAGAAAAAAAATTCATGTACCAAAAAATTGGTGCCGTCATTTTAACTTCTTTATTACTTTTTTCCATTACCCTTTTGTTTTATTATATCAAGCAATGAATAGAATAGGGCGTAGAGACCACTTCGTTGAGCGGTTAGAGATAGATTCCCAACAAACTTTTAATAATTTCCTCTTAAAATACTCCGTATGTTTTTTTGTTCTTGCAGATAAATAAAACCCAAATAACTTAGCAAAAGCAAGGTATTTATACCAAGCGTTAGTATCAAATTATCTGTTCGCATCAATGTACTGACCAAATATACCCCTACTGCAATAAACAAATAAAGCAGCATCCTGAAAATTTGATAAGGAATAGGATAATATCGTTTACCAATAAAATAACAAGCAAGCGTCATCGAGGTATAGCAAATCAAAGTTGCCCAAGCAGAACCCATATACCCGATGATTGGAATCCACCAAAAATTTAACCCTATCGTAATTATTGCTCCTCCCACCGAAATATAAGCCCCCCATTGCGTTTTGTCTATCAATTTATACCACACTGAAAAGTTATAATAAAGCCCAGCTAGGACATTGGCTACTAGAATGATAGGGACTATTTTAAGGCCTTCCCAATATTTTTCTCCTATAATAAACTTAAATAAATCTAAGTATAGGCTTATCGCTAAAAAACCAGTTACCGCTACAATTAGAAAATATTTGGCAACTAGCGCATAAAGGGTATGGGCATTCTGTTCATTTTTATTTTTAAAAAAGAAAGGTTCTGCACCGTATCTAAAAGCTTGTGTAAAAAGCGAGATAATAATTGCCAATTTATAGTTTAGTGAGTATACACCTAATGATGCTTTATTTTCTTCTTCTGTCCCCGGTAATAATTTTGGCAATAGCAATTTATCTATCATCTCATTGATTAAATAAGCGAAACCTACAACAACTAAAGGCAAAACATATTTCATCATTTTCGACCAAAGCTGCTTATCAAATAAAAATTTATATTGTTTGAACGAAGGTGTTAATAATAAAAATGAAGTGGTGCTTGCTAGGAAAGTAGAAATAAAAATATAGCCAATTCCAATATTTGGAGAATAAATAAGGTTGATGAAAGGGTGTAAAAATTCTAAAATATTATTTTTTATTGCCCATGGACAAAACACTAAAAATATAAGATTGAGACTAAGGTTAATAAAAATATTAGTCAATCTAATACTAGCAAAACGTATGGGACGACCTTGTAATCTTAGTTCAGCATAGGGTAGTTCAGCGAGCGCATCTAAACATAAAATTCCAACACATAAATAAATATAGAATTGATAATTTTCAATATTATAAAAACTAGCGTATAAAGGAGATAATAAAGCAATTAAAACCGTAAGAATTAGAGAGGAAATGAGAATAGAAGTTAGGGCAGTATTGAAGGTAAGTTGACGGTCTAAAGTTTTATCTGTTCCAAATCGAAAATAAGCAACTTCTATCCGATAGGTAAAGAGTACCATCAAAAAAGCAATAGGGGCAAATAGCAAAGTAACTATTCCATATTCATTCGTATCAAAAATTTTAGAATAAAAAGGCACTAAAGCAAAATTCAAAACTCGTCCAAGAATACTACTCACGCCATAAATCGCCGTCTCACTAACTAGTTTTTTGATGGACATCCGTGCCTAATTTGATTTTTTATTGGTTTCCTTGAGGAAAAGACAACTTTGCTTTGTAAATAAATAATTCTGTCAATAATGCAATCTAGCATGCAATAAGGCTTAGGTTAACATCAATGCAATTAGCATAGTAATAGCTGTTGCAACAAAACCCACCATAAAAATATTATAGGACGTGCTCAAGTAGCGATATTTTTTATCTAGAACTTTTCCTAAAAAATATAAATCTCGAACCATATTCCCATACATCAACTCACTATCTCTAAAAACAGCATTCATGGCTTCTTCGTATTGGTCTAAATCTAAATGAACAAAATTCCCAAAAAAGACGATGTTTTTTTGATTGAGGATTTTATCTTTTGATTGTTTATTAACCGTAGTGATTTTAGGTCTAGCGGAAAGCACCGCAAAAATAAGAGAAGTCAAGCCTGTGATAAAGAAAACTATAATCGCCATGAGAATCATCGGCTTCGTCTCCGCTAAATTTTTATAAGTCATCACAGAAATCAATACCGATAATAAAATAGCATTGACACTTATCATGATATTTGCCTTATTATCGGCGATAGCACTTAAGTTGATATGATTTCGATAGTTGGTACGAAAGAAAGTTTGTATCGCTCGATTAGGAACTGCTTCTTCTAAGCCTTGGAAAGCATTTGGCGTTACAGGTGCGACGAAAAAATTCTTTTTCTTCTTTATTTTTTGTAACTGCCCTTTGGTAGAAAGGATATTATTAGCCAAATCAGATTCAAAAGTTAATTTACCATAAGGGGTATAAAACTTCGTCATCAATAATTTTTGCATTTGTAATTGTACCCATTGCTCCTTTGGCAGTGCCGCCTTCTGAAACAACTCCTTTTCTAATTGTAATAAAGCAATCTTTGCTGGATACATTGCTCCATGCTGTAAAGCATGAAACGCATCATGAAAAACTTCTTGTTCTTCATTGACTGGTACTTTTTGTGCTTCGACCAATCGAATGAAGTCTTTTATTTTTTCTGTTTTTGCTTTGGGATAATCTTCTGCCGCTAAAAATTTGGCAATATTGTTAATCGTCTCTTCGGTAGGTTGGTCATAATTAGATAAATAACCTGTTGGATAAAACCATGCGGCAATGCAAAGCATTTCTATGGAGGTAGGAGCAAGGTCAGCTTGTCCACCAACTTCTTCGATAGCTTCTACTAACTTGGCAGCTAATTCGTAGTTGTGATATAATAATCGACTATCTTGCTTCGCTTTAAATAGTCCAAAAACAGTAGATTCGGCTTTTGCCAACATTCCTTTGGAGAGTATTTGTTTTGCTTGAAGTGTCATGTTAAATCGTTGATTTAAAAGATAATAAAAGGTCTATCAACTATTTTCTGCATAGTAGAAAATAATCATTTAACTTTTTATTAATGATTTGTAGTTTTTTAAATCGAGACTTTCCCAAGAATCCTTCGTCTATAAATTGCGTTATAACTTATATATTTTTAAAGAAAAACAACAAAGATTTTTCTAAAAAAGAACAATTGAGTTAATTACAACTTATCTTACGCACAAATTACGCTTTAAGGTCGAAAATGACCAATTTTTTTAGCAAAATTCATAGCATGATTGTTGAAAAAGGTTGAAAAAAACGTTTTTCCACTAAAAATTGCAAATAATCTACATTTTTAACGATAAGACTTTTATCAAAAAAAACTAATTTAAAATTTTATGGCAAATTTAATAGACTTACTACAAAGCCAATTATCTGACGGATTAATTGACCAATTGAGCAAACAAATCGGTGCTCCTCAACAACAAACACGTACTGCAGCAGATAGTATTCTTTCTTCTTTAATTACTGGTTTAGCTAAAAATTCACAGCAACCTGGTGGCGCAGATGCTTTAGCTAATGCTTTAGACAATGACCACGACGGTAGCCTTTTAGACAACTTGAATGATTTGATTGGTGGAAAAGCACAACAAGCTAATCCAAGAGCGGCAAATGGCGAAGGTATTTTAAAGCATATTTTAGGAGGTAAGCAGGGGAACGTTATGGATATGGTTAGTCAAATTAGCGGTTTGGGACAAGGAAAATCTGGTAATTTAATGGCTATGTTAGCCCCTATCGTTATGGGTATGTTAGGAAAGCAAAAAAAGCAAAATGGCATGGATGCAGGTGGTATCGCTAATATCCTTGCAGGTGCTTTAGGTCAACAACAACAACGTGGTGGCATGGCATCTAGCTTAATCAAAGGTATCTTAGATAGAGATGGAGATGGTAGTGCGATTGATGATGTGGCTCAAATTGGTATGAGTATCTTTAGCAAGTTCTTTAAGAAATAAATATTTATTGGGCATTCGTTATAGTTTGCCACAAAAAAAATAGTAATAATAAAAGGATTGTGGATTCTGTTCCATAATCCTTTTTTCTTTATAGTGGCTATAGTTTTGTCCAATTTGAAATTAATATTTTAAAAAGAA
>CAYMSC010000236.1:4923-9517 GCA_964392805.1 uncultured Saprospiraceae bacterium | reverse complement strand
CTCGTCCAGATGACCAACTTATTATTTCGTCGTTACTAAATAAATAAATTGATATTTTTCGTAGCCACCAAATTTATGTCTTGCGGCGTAATCTTGTAGCAGTTAAACGGACATAAGTTGTGACAGTTTAGCGCATCAGATTAAAAATGGATAAATTCTTAATTAATCATTTATTTGAAATCCTTAGCTAAAAAAAATAATAAGCAACGGATTAAGCTAGCAATGGATTTTTGTGAACCTTAAATTTTAGTCAAATTTTAAGGTGTCACAAGATTACAGCACAAGACATTTATTTGGTAGACTCTTTTTTGACTAGAAAGTGTAATCAGCCAATTAAAGTTGGTAATCACGAAAGACCAAGAAACTCATTTAACAGAGTATATGCTACCTGTTGTTTAATAAAAAGGTATGATTGAGGTTTGAGGAACAACAAAAATAATAGATTTTTAATTAATTTTTTTTCAAAAATCCAATTTCAATCCTTCAATTCACTCATTTTAATAGTATGATTTATTTCGTGCCAGTTCAAATGCTTCCGTTCTTTTAATTTGTTCTTCGAGATTCCATTCAAAATAAATTGAATGTCGATAAATTTATAAATAATCTATTTACTCGTATTATCCCTTTTAGCTGCCGCCAAAAGGTGTTCCAAAAATACCAACGGCAAGTTCTGCCCAAATTAAAAAGAAAATTAATAATATAGCCAAAGAGAGTAGTAGTTTTGTGCTAGGTTTGTTTATTCTTCTTATTATCAAATCCAATAAGCACCCAGTAGTGAATAGCAAAAAAGCAGCAACTAGAAAGTCTAGGATACCCCAATTTACCTCGTCGGTGAACTGCATTGCCACAAAAGGTATCAGGAGTATTGATACGGTGATTAAAGCAATTAAACAAAATCGTTTGCGCATTATAATAGGTTCGCTAATGATGAATATCGTCAAAAATATATTAATAAACATCAATTTTGAATGATTGAAGGATAAACTTTGGTAAGTTCTCAATAGTTAATCGGTAGTGCAGACTTTAGTCTGTCGAGTTTACAAGCCTTTAGGCTTGTTTAGTCATAAGCGCAAAAAGTCTAAAGCCTTTTGAACGGGACAGACTAAAAGTCAGCACTACCAGTTGCCTTCACTTAATTTATTTTCTTGAATGCAGTCCGACCGAATTACCTTCCGTGTCCAGAATGATAGAAACAAATCCAAATTCTCCAATGGCCATTTTAGACTTAATTATTTTTCCACCAGTTTCTTCAACCCGAGCTTCTTCGGTAATACAATCCTCGGAGACAAAATAAACGATGGTATTGTTTGTATTTGCTGGCCTATCCTTTTTTTCGACCAATGCCCCTGAAATATTTAGACTCTCCAATGACCAATAACATTTTACTAAGGTCGCTAAGTTTTGGTGCGGTTCAAATATCTGATGATTCATGAACTTTTCTTTTTAAAATTCCCTCTTTTGTGAGGAGTCGGATAATAGACTTTATTCCAAATCGCTTGGGTACAAAAAAAATAGAATAAACACTAATGAAAATAGATGTTTTGATAACAACAACATTTTTAAAAGTGCGGATAGTTCCATACGGCATCAGAGGTATAATTTCTGACTAGAAATGTTCAAGTTATTCTTTACTTTTTAGTTAATCATAATAACTAATTTCTCGTCGAATTTGATTTTTGGTAGGCGGGCTATCAAAACTATAAGACTGTTCATGCGTAAAAATTTTGATAACGGATTCATCTTCATTATACACCATTAATTCTTGTTTTTTCGGTTTTCCATCTTTGTTCCCAATAGTGATTTTTACCAGCCTTTGGTCCATATCGTATTCAAAAAGAGTAATAATGGTTTCATTGCTCCCTTCAAATCCATTTTCTATTTCTTTTACCAGCATACCGTTTTCAAATTGACTTTCTTTTTGATACCGTATTGTTTTGTCAAAATTCTTTTCTACCTCAAAAATTACATTATGATTACTATCGTATTCATAATGAAAAAAGGAGATTTGAAATTCCTCTAAATCATTTTTAAACTTCACGGTTCTTTTGATTATATTTCCATTCCTATCATATTCGTAATCGTGCTTTTCCTGTATGTCCCCTTTGTCGAAAAATATCCTTTTGGTAGCTTGCCTTTTAGTGTTGAAATAGGCTTCCTCTTTTTTATACAAATAGGCTTCATTATCATAAAATTCAAGGGTCTCTTTATCTCGACTTACCTAAGGTAACATCCCCACGAAAACCGGGATAGCCAAATTGGATATGCTCGTGCATTAAGGTTTTGCCTAATTCCTTTGGGTTAATTTGACCTGTAACTGTGTTGACCATAAAAGTGTTGATATTTTCACTATCCCGCCTATATCTTATTATTCTCCCGATTCACATCCGCCATCATCTTAGAGGGGTCAATTTCAATAGAAGTAATATTAGTTTTGGCGGTTGGTACAACAAACTGATAATAAGGATGTGTCCATTTCCAATCTGTTTCTATGGTACGTTTTTTATTATCTTGAGCAGGTTTTTCGCCACGCATTATGCGTAGTGGAATATAGAAAGTTTCGGAACTACCATCTACATATTTAACGACGACATCTAAAGGCATTGGCATCCCACCAATTCTGTTTAAAATGACGTTTGTCTTGCCGTCCAATTCATTGACTCCTGTGATGGCATAGTCAATTTGTTGAGTCGAGTTAACAAAATATTCTTTATACCAATCTAACTCAATGCCCGATTGTTTTTCCATGATTCGGATAAAATCATTGATATTAGGATGCTTAAATTTCCAAGTATTATAGTAGGTCAATAAACCTTTGGCAACATTTTCTTTACCAATTACATAGCGCAATTGACTTAAAAAAGTCGCTCCTTTGGAGTAGGCAGCTCTACCATAGGCAAAATTGGTCATGTAGTGGTCGGAGTGCGTGGTCATGGGTTCTTCTCTACCTGAGTTGGCAAGTGCAAAATAACCTCCGTAGCTACCCTTTTGTGGAAAAGTGACTGGGTCACCTGGTATTGCTTTAAGGATTTTTAGATGATTCATTGTTTCACTAGAAGCAAAACTAGTAAACCCTTCATCCATCCAAGGGTATAAACTTTCGTTGGTCGCTAAAACCATTTGATACCAAGAGTGCATCAATTCGTGAACAGATACACCAACTAAGCTACCAAGGGGTCTTTCTCCCGTGATTAATGTCGCCATTGGATATTCCATCCCACCGTCACCACCTTGAATAAAAGTATATTGTTCGTAAGGATATTTCCCATATTCTTTATTAATGAAAGTAAAAGCTTTGTCCATGATTTTTGGTAAAGCCTCCCAATTATCTTTAGTATTCTCATTTTCTTGGTAGAAAAAGTGCATCATTGGCCCATTTTCCGCTTGATAGCTTGTATGGGTATAATCTGGGTCTGCGCCCCACATAAAATCATGTACTTCGGGAGCGATAAAATGCCAAGTATTGGTCTTTTGTCTACGTTTTCTCTTTATTTTTACCCCTTCATCTTGGTAACCATGACCAATTTCATTAGGGTTTTGTAAGTAGCCTGTACCACCAATGATATAATCTTTATCAATCGTAATTTTTACATCAAAATCTCCCCAAATACCATAAAATTCTCGACCAATGTAAGGATTAGCATGCCAGCCTTGATAGTCGTATTCACACATTTTAGGATACCATTGCGACATAGAATAGGCAATGCCTTCTTTATTATCTCTACCAGACCGACGAATTTGCACGGGTACTTGTGCTTCAAATTCCATATCAAAAGTAACCGAACTATTTGGGGCAATGGGCTTGTTTAAATCCACTTCCAAAATAGTACCGACCACTTCATATTTGACCGCTTGTCCATCAACTTTTAAAGATTTAATGTGCTGATAGCCAACTTCATTTTTCTGTAACTTAGAAATACGGTTTCCAACTCTTGGGTCAGCATCGGGTAAGGTCTGATTTCGAACGTCCATCATACTATTCGGCTGGAAAGCATTAAAATATAAATGATAAAATACTCGATTTAGTGCATCAGGAGAATTATTAAAATAGACCAAACGCTGTGTGCCTTGTAACTTATGCGTTTTGACATCCATATCAAT
The DNA here is from genome assembly GCA_964392805.1 of uncultured Saprospiraceae bacterium. GTDB lineage: Bacteria > Bacteroidota > Bacteroidia > Chitinophagales > Saprospiraceae > JAFMDF01. The sequence goes on along the minus strand of CAYMSC010000236.1, from coordinate 5,419 downwards.
GTCCATTTGATATTCAACTCGCTGTTGCCATCGGTCTGCTTGTGCAGAAAGCGCAACGGTAAAACAAAGGGCTAGGAGAATTAAAATATGCTTTTTCATAAAATGATTAATTAGTAGGGATGAACGCTGTCATCCTATGGATAAATAATGTAACTAATTGTAGGGTGTAAAGGTATAGAGGTTTAAAGGTGCAAAGGGCAAATCTGTTAACTTGTTAATCATTAAGCGACCTTTGTACCTCTATACCTTTATACCAAAGTAATTACTAGATAATTAAATTTAAAAGTGAATATACTTCTGACGGTTTAGAGGACCGAAAATAAGTTTAAGAGCGTTCAAATCAGAATTCATACATCATATATCTGTCTAATTAATACGTGATAGATTTATGATGTATGACTTGAAATTTATGATGTATAATTATTTGTACACTAATATACTACCGTTCATTTTCGGTAATTTATCCCGTTTTTAGTATATTTTATGGTTATATTTT
>CAYMSC010000236.1:0-4823 GCA_964392805.1 uncultured Saprospiraceae bacterium | reverse complement strand
TATATTTTATGGTTATATTTTTGGGGAGACTATGTTAAAATTTTAATGACAATCTCAATTTGAGGTACTGAATCCTTTACTGCCATCTGGAACTACTACTTAAAAACTTCAATCTCAATAACAAGCTCAATTAAGCTCACCATTTTTCAACTGCTCACTGCAAAGTGCCAACTGCCAACTGCTCACTGCCAACTGCCGACTGCCAACTGCCGACTGGAAACCACCTCCTTAACCGTCAGTCCCCGTTGTTTCAACAAGCGCAAAACACCTTGTTTTCCGCCCAAATGGCCAGCACCAATAGCGCAAAATATTGATTTTTCTTGTATTATTTTAAAAAACCTATCAGTCATAACAACATTCCGTTGATAAAGCATCAATTTTCTTAGGCCACCAATCCCTTTTTTAGCCATTTTATGAATTTTTTGCACATCGCCAGATTCATAAACCGTATACATTCGTTTGAGTCCTTTTTTAAACTGACTAATATTTCTACCAATTTTTAATAAGCTTTTCACCTGATACTTCAAAGGTATTTTATTGAGCACCATTAATTGTTCCTCAAACGTTTCAATACCCATGCACTCTTTATCCATTTCCTTCGCCAATTGGTATAACTCGCTATCCATAGCCACACTATTATCTTCGGTCAGAATTTTTTCTGTGAGTAAGTTCGTAATAAATAGCGGTTTGGTACGTAATAATCCGCCGATGGGTAAGCCAGCAGTTTTTAAGAAAATACGTTCTAATTTTACTAGTTTTTTAGGGGCGATAAAATCGGTGAGAGATAGGTTATTTGGAAGTTTGGCGTGTTGAGCAATCAATACAGGATTAGCTTCGCCTAAATCAAATTCGGTCGCAAAATCTTCACATTTATCAAGGATTTCTATATAGGGATTTATCCAATTAGGATTTCCTTTTGGTTGAATGTGCATGGTCCCTAATATATAGGAAGGGTGGGGTAGCTGATTGCCTGAAATTTGCCAAAGTAGTGCCAGAATAATGTATTTGAAGTTTTGTAATTAGTTATTAGACTACTATACATTTTTAGAAGTCAGACCGTCCCGATTTTTCATCGAGACTGTCAGAAGTCAGATAAGATAGACTTAAAAGACAGATAATCAATTATTTGCAGTTTTAAAGTCTGACTTCTGACAGAAAAATTTATTTTTCGGTCTGACCTCTGACCTCTTTTATATAGAAGTATAATTAGACATTGGTCATTAAGTCATTAGCTGCCACTGAATTTATTCAAAAGAACCAATATTAGACTTAAACAATTTAACGGCAATAGCCAAGAGAATAATCCCAAAAACTTTTCGTAGGATAGCCTCTCCACCTTTACCTAATTTCCTTTGAATCCAGCTAGACGACCTTAGAACGATAAATACGATAATTAAATTGAGGATAATGCCAATTAAAATACTGGTTTGTTGAAATTCTGCTTTTAAGGAAATGATGGTGGTCATCGTACCTGCCCCTGCGATTAATGGAAAAGCAATGGGAACAATAGAGGAAGAGGTATCATTTTCCATCCCCTCGTCTTCTTTAAAAAGGCTAATACCTAAAATCATTTCCATTGCAATGATGAAAATGACGATTGCCCCTGCAATGGCAAAAGATTCGACATCAATACCAAAAAGACCCAATAAACTTTCTCCTGCTAACAAAAAGGCAATCATCAAACCACCTGCTACCAAAGTTGCGCTAAGCGGTTTAATAATCTTACCTTTTTCTTTCATCGAGATGATAATAGGTACGTTGCCCGGAATGTCAATAACAGAGAAGAGGATGAGGAAAACGGAGAGTATTTCTTTAGGATCCATAATTGATTAAGGGGTAGAAAATTCTAGTAAAACTTGATGATAAAGCAAACATACCAATCGCCAATTGCAAATGGCAAACTGCATTAGTGATTATTTAATCCTATTCATTAAGTCATCTAACTTTCGGAAGTTTCCAAATGGAATAACAACTTTTCCTTTTCCTTTTTCGTTACTTTGTACCTGGACTTTTACACCAAAAAACTCACTAATTTGGTCTTCTATCTGACGAATCTCGGTTGCGTAAGGATTAGCTTTTTTAACTTTAGATTTAGCAGGTCCTCTTTCTTTGATTCCACTAACTAATTTTTCAGTTGCTCTAACAGAAAGGTCATTTTTACGAATTTCGCTAAGTACATATAATTGTTCTTCGATATATTCTAAACCTTTAATCGCTTTGGCGTGACCTTCTGAAATTTCTCTATCTCTAAGGGCGGTAACAATATCGGGAGGCAATTCCAATAGCCCCATTTTGTGGGTAATGGTTGTTCTAGCTTTACCTATTCTTTCCGCCAAATCATCATGTGTCAGATTACACTCACGCATCAGTCTTTTGTAGGTAATGGCTACTTCGACAGGGTTTAAATTTTCTCGTTGAATATTTTCTACCAATGCCATTTCTAGCATTTCTTGGTCATTTTCCACTGCTCGAATGTAAGCAGGAATTTCTGTTAAACCTGCCATTTGTGCCGCTCTCCATCTTCTTTCACCTGAGATTAACTGATATTTCCCAGTCGTCATTGACCGCACCGTAATCGGCTGCACCAATCCATGCACTTTTAAGGAAGTCGATAATTCTTTTAAGGCCGCTTCATTAAAATCTGTACGTGGATTAAAAGGATTGGCCTCGATAGCTTTGACGGGTATATTGGCAACTGTATTCGCCAATTCTTTTACTACTTTTTCTGGAGCGCCTGTTGGGATGAAAGATACTCGAGGAGTACGTTTGATATTTCCTCGAAGGTTGCTCTTCATTTTATCAAGATCTAGCTTCTTCGCCATTGGTATGTTTTTTTTACAGGATGAAAGAGCGAACCCAAGGTAAATGTCCAGTGGACATTTAAGCGAGTGAACCGCAAAGCGGGTGGGATGGCTCAGGATATTTGTAGGTTACAAGTAGGGCGAGTTCTAGGTCGTGTTCGGTCTAATGTTACTGCTGTTGACTGCAAACTGCCTACTGCTCCCTGCACTACGCATTTGCTGTCGCAATTGCGCTTCCTCTCAACGGTGCATTATTTTTGTGTAAGAATTCCTTAGCTAAATTTAAAAAATTGACAGAGCCTTTACTGGTGGTATCATACATGATGACAGGTTGGTGTAAACTCGGTGCTTCTCCAATTCTAGAATTTCTATGAATAACGGTTTTGAAAACGTAGCCTTCAAAATTTTCTTTTATTTCGTTCACCACAATATTGGCTAGTCTCAATCGCTTATCATACATACTCAATAAAATGCCTTCAATTTCTAAAGACGGATTTAATTGAGCTTGGATGAGTTCAATGGTATCTTGTAACTTACTCAAGCCCTCTAAGGCAAAAATTTCGCATTGAACAGGAATCAAAACAGCATCAGCAGCAGAAAGTGCATTGACCGTAATCAAGCCCAAAGAAGGTAAACAATCTAAGAACACATAATCAAAATCATCTTTTACTTTGTCGATGACCTTTTTCATAATAAATTCCCGTTGAAACTTGCTAACCAAAGCAATTTCGGCATTTACTAAGTCAATAGTAGCTGGAATGATATATAGATTAGGCGTATCCGTTTTAACAACACATGTTTTTGGGTCTACATCATCATTGACCATCAAGTCGTAGGTAGAGCCTTCTGGTTCATCGTGAAAAACACCAACACCAGACGAAGCATTACCTTGAGGGTCCATGTCAATGATTAACACTTTTTTTTCCAAAACAGCTAAACAAGCGGCTAAGTTAATAGTCGTTGTTGTTTTTCCTACGCCGCCTTTTTGATTGGCAATTGCAATTACTTTACCCATTGTTTTTTTATTTGTGTGTAGATTCATCATTTGATTAACAAAAACTATGTATCAATTGAAAACTACGGATAATTCAGTATTAACTTTTTTTACACTAAAAATTCGTGTTATTCTAGTGTTTTCCCCCTTTGGAGGGGGAGATTACCCTTGTAAATACTTGATTTTTGTATAAAAAAAGAAAATTTTCATTTACAAAAATTTTTATCCGTAGTTTTCAAGTATCAATTCAATTTTTGTTGAAAGTAACGTCAAATTTGAGTTTGATATTTGAGCTTGAACTTTTTTAGATACTTTTTCCAATATCTAGCAAAATTAATGTTTTTCCTGCATCATCAAAAGCTTTAACCGAAGCTTCTTTGTCTATTTTTATAAAACCGAAAGTATCGTAGTGACAGCCGATGATTTTATCACATTGAATAAAGTCACTAGCGATAATGGCTTGTTTTACATCCATCGTGAAATTATCTCCAATTGGCAATAGTGCTACATCGACTTTTGGACACAACATTGGAATCAATTTCATATCCATTGTCAATGCAGTATCACCTGCAAAATAGACACAGCCTTCTTCATTCCAAATGACAAAACCCATCGCAGGTCCAGCATAAGAACCATCAGGGAAACTAGACCCATGTACCGCATTAACACACATAATCGTACCAAAGTCAAAAGTCCACTTTCCGCCCGTACTCATTGGGTGGGTATTTTCCATTCCTTGCTTATTTGCCCAATTATGGATTTCAAAGGAGGTAATTATTTTTGCGCCCGTCCGTTTAGCAATTGATTCTAAATCAGCAATATGGTCTTGATGCCCATGCGATACGGCAATATAATCCGCATGGATGCTATCTACATCAATATCTTTTGCCAATTCATTATAAGTAATAAAAGGGTCGGTTAAAATGGTTTTGCCTTTAGTTTCAATCGCAAAACAAGACTGTCCGTAGTAAGTGATTTTCATATTAAAAAGTTATTACTATATTATTTTTAATGTCAGGTTCTAAAAA
>CAYMSC010000235.1:0-9601 GCA_964392805.1 uncultured Saprospiraceae bacterium | reverse complement strand
ATATTTCGTATTTTTGCGTTATTCCTTAATGAGAGAGAAAATTACCTAATCTAAGGAACATGTAAATAATAAGTTGTAACAAAGGTTGGGAATTATTTTTACTTTAAGCAAGGCAAAAAACGCAGACATAGCCTAGTTATGGCGAGTATTTTTAACGCAGATTAAAGTAAAAAGAAACCCAAAACTGTTATTAGTTACTGATGTTACGCACAAGCACCAAAGGTGCGACATATATTAACATGGGGCGAAAGCCCTATGGAATAGAAATGCGGAAAAAATGCTAGCTCTGAAGGAGCGACCTAAAAACATCGCAGGATTTATGTCGCACCTTTGGCGCTATATTTCGGTATGCTTTAAAACATTGGGTTATCACCCAATGCTGTCATATGCCGCACCTTTGGTGCTCAATAATTTTTCTTTGCGTAACATCAGTTAGTTATTGTTTTCATGTTCCTAAGCTGTTGAAATTTAATTCTTTGCTTCAAAAAATATTAAAATATTTAGGGATAGTATTATTGGTTCTAGGCTTGATACTGGTGGCGACTGTGTATAGGCTTAACGTGTACTTGGAATCGAATAAGACGAAGATACTAGATAATTTAGCCTTTTTACATGAAGGGGCTATCACTTTCGATGAAGCGACTATAAGTATCTATGAAAACTTTCCTAAAGCGACCCTTACCTTAAATAATGTCTTTGTAAAAGATTCTTTATCGGACGAACGTCAACTCCCAATTTTGCAGGTACAAAAACTCCATACTTTATGGACGATTAATGATGTGTGGAATAGGCAATTTGCCATTAAAAACCTGATTTTAGAAGATGGGCAGCTAAATTTGAATACCGACAAATTTGGTTATAATAATCTCCGGCATTTATTTTTCCACGAACAACAGCAAATTAAAAAAGTCAAAAAAGCCAAAAGAGCTAAAATGGCTAGTTTTTGGAAGGATACGCATGTAAAAACAGATGCTTTAGAAATAATTATTCGACAATTAGATGTTTGTGTAGATAACGAATTGAAAAAGACTAAAATAAGTGGACATATAAACGAGTTATCAACCAGCCTAAACTTAGAAGCAAAAGACTTAGCGGCTACCATTAAAATGAATTTATCCGTTGACAGTCTTGCAATTAATCCTAAAAACGGCGCATTTTTAAAGGATAGTGATTTAAAAGGAACTTTTGATTTTATTTGGGAGGATAGTATTTTAACCATCCACCCATTTGATATGAAGGTTAATGAAGAGGCTTTTAATTTTTATGGTCAATTTTATACTAGAGGAGATGGAGATTCTAAACTAATTTTTATAAACGAACAAACTAGACTGGATAAGATAAGCCCCTTATTACCAAAGAGATTACAAACGAATTTAGCTCCCTATAAAATTCCCAAACCCTTTTTTAGTAAAACTCAAATTCTTACTCGCTTTATACCTCATACGCCTCCAGAAGTTATCGTTGATTTTAAGTTTGCCAATCACGATTTAATCGTTCACGATATTCCGCTTAAACAAACGAGTTTAGAAGGGCAATTTGTGAATCGAATATATACGGACGAGCGAAAGTATGGAGAAGGAAAAAAGCGATTCCGTTTAGCCTTAAAAAATGTCAAGAGTCAGCAAGGGCAATTTAATATTCAGTCGGAATCCATTAAAGTGAAATCTACGCTTGAGACTGGACCCATTATCAATACGAAAGCCGATATATCGGGAAACGCAGCTGGTATAAGCGATTGGTTAGAAAATGACCAATTTATCTTTACAAAAGGACAATTTGATTTATCTGCTACTATTAATGGGGCATTAAATGACTTAGATAATATCTTGATAGAAACCGATGCGAATTTAGCCTTACAAGATTTTTCTGTAAATTATCTACCTGCAAAGGTCGACTTTCCATTTCAATCATTAAAATTGGAAAAGAAAAAAGGAGATGCCTTTTTTAACATCGTGAATAATTCATTTGTAAAAGGAGAGGATTTGCTAATAGACGGTTTTTTAAAGCATTTACCCGCTTTATTATTAGCATACAGTGAAGAACAAGTGGAGAGTGAAGTCAACTTAATAGGAAAGAGATTAAGTTGGACAGATTTTTTAAATTTCTTTGAAGCCAATCACTTGCAAAAAAATGGAAAGACTAAAACGGTCCATCGAAGAAAGCAGCCCTTGAAGACTTCTTTAAAAGGATTTTATAAGCATTTTAATCCTCAAATAAAAGTTAAATTTGATGTCTTAGAATATTATGATATACTAAGTTTAGATAGCTTTGAAACAGGCGTATATTTTGAAGATTCGAGTACCGTAATTTTGGATAAGACTAGTTTTTTATACGATGGTGGAATGGTTGAATTTAGTGGGCAATTGGATATAAGTAATCATAAAAAAACTCCTTTTGATTTTACATTGAGAACAGAAAATCTGAATTTAACAAAGCTGTTGCCTAGGCTTAATTATTTGAATGTCAAAGTGTTATCTGAATTAGAATCCTTACCAGAAGATTTGGATTTATTTATTACTCACAAAGGAATATTAGACGACGAAAAAGGCTTAATTGCGAATACTTCTACAGGAAAAGTAATATTTGATGTAAATGGAGGGAAAGATTTTCGTGGAGAAATTATTTATTATCCTGATACTACATTGACCAATGACGATTTGCCAATTTCTACACTTGGACAAAGTCATATCAAGTTAAGGGGTAACCCAAAAGTATTTAACAACTTTTTTAAAACGGAGGAATTTTTCTTTAAAGATGGAGCGTTTAAAGTTGATTTTGATTACGCTGGTGACTTAAACTCCATTCAAGATTTATTTACTAAAGGAAATGCCACTTTTACCTTGAATAATAGTCAAGTTTTTTACAAATCAGTCGGTGTTACTTTTCCGCTGACGGAAATAGAATTGACCTTGGAAAATGATGTAGCAGATTTTGATTTTTTCTTAGAATCCGTCTCTTTGGATGAAAAAATACATCTATTGGGAAATATTGAAAACATAAGTGAATTATTAATAAGCAATACAGGAAAAGAATTAGAAACCAATGTAGATATTACTTCCCAGAAAATCACTTGGAGTCATTTTTTAAAATTATTTGTTTCCAAGGAGGCATCGGATACGGATGCCAAATCAGAATCTATAAAAGTGACTACCCAAGGTATTTTAAAAACGTTTCACCCCCATTTTCATTTAGACGTCGATACTTTTATTTATACCGACCAACTTATTTTTCATCAAATGAAAACGGGAGTACGGATAAGAGATACTTCTATTTTGGAGGTAGAGGAAACCTCTTTTAATCTGCATGGTAGCAATATTTTATTAAATGGTTCTTTTAATTTGGGTGAAAAATCGGTCACCCCATTTTCTGGTAATATTCAAGCCGAAAATTTAGAGTTAAAAGAAATATTGGAGAGTTTAGACTATTTGGCTTTGCCATCCCTAAGAAATTTGAAAAAATTAGGTGGAAAAGTAACAATGGATTTTGATTTAGCTGGGGTAATAGACGATAAAGAAAACCGTCTGGTACCCACCGAAACAAAAGGTCGATTAGCTTTTGATTTACAAGATGTTGTGGTGATTGGCTTAGCCCCTTTAGATGCGATTGCCAAGCGATTGCGGATGAAGAAACGTTTCCAAGAATTACGTTTCGCACCTATCGTTGGAGAAGTCAGAATAGATGGACAAGAGATTGAGTTTCCAGAACTAGAAATACAATCTAATGCCATACATTTATTCATGGAAGGTACCTTAAGTTATAGAGATTTGACAAATATTTGGGTGTCGATTCCATTGAATAACTTGCGTCGTACTAATAGATATATCATTCCTGAAAAGACAGGTTATGCGGTTGCTAAAAGGAAAGTGTATATTGAAGTGACCTCCGATGAAAATAATCAGAATCAATTTAAGTTCCGGCTATTTAAACGGCGTTTTTATAAAAGTAGAGATATTTTAGACCAATACAGAATTGATAAAAAACGGAATAGGGCTATTCGTAGAGCTTTGCGGAAAAAAGGAAAGATTAGTTAAGGGATTTTTCAAAAATAATCTACCCGTAGCGTCTGTCTTGAAGTGTCGATTTTATTTTTTCAGCGTTCCTTAGTTTATTTACACTCGTTAATAAAAAGCAAATAAGGCCTAAAAATTCTTGCAAAACCAGATTATATCCTACCTTTGTCTATAATTAAAATTACTTTTAAATTTTTTAGATTTTAAAATTAAAAACATTCCAACCTCTGGACTGTTAAACTGGCGAATATTACTAAGAAGCTGCTAACATCCCTGCATATTTGTATTGACAAAAAATAAATACTACAACTATGTTTTTCAATTAATTTTTTTTCATAGGTTTTCACCCATTAAAAAGCTGACCTACCCGCAAAGCGGTTCACAAACGGTGTTTGCTCATTTGAAAAACGTATTATTTATTTTTTGTCGTTCCTTTTATCATGAACCTGACAAATTTCAGGCTTCAAAATTAACGTAAACAATGAAGGATTTTGCTATTGGAATTGATGATATGGCACTATATGTGCCAAGTTTGTATTTGCCAATTCGTACTATCGCCGCCGAGCGAGGTATTCCTTATGAAAAATTAAACCGAGGACTTGGGTTAGAGCATCTAGCAATACCTGATGTCCACGAAGATGCGGCTACGATGGCAGCTAATGCGGTGGTAGAAATTATCGAGAAAAATAACTTAGACCCTAATACGATTGGTCGTATTTATATGGGGACGGAAAGTGCGCTGGATGGTTCAAAACCAACGGCTACTTATGTTTTGGAGATGTTGAGACGGAAATATAGAGGACAATATGGCAAACAGTGTTTGCTAAATTGTGATGTAGTAGATTTGACTTTTGCCTGTATTGGTGGGGTAGATGCTTTGCAAAATACCTTAGATTGGGTAAAAGGAGATACGAGTCGAATAGGGATAGTTGTATGTAGTGATTTTGCCAAATATGAGTTAGATTCTACGGGAGAATATACCCAAGGCGCAGGGGCGATAGCGATGTTGGTGAAGCACAATCCAAGGCTTATAGCTTTTGGTGATACCTTTGGTATAGCGACGATGGGCGTTCACGATTTTTTCAAACCAAAACGAGCTATTGAAAAATTACAGATAATCCAAGAGGTATTAGATTTGGCAGGCGTGACAAATATTACGGCGGAAGCCGCTTTAGCAAATTTGTCTGATTCCCTTGCGGTAAAAGGAATATTGGATGATAATGATACCAAACTGAGTATGCGCAAAGATACGCCCGTTTTTGATGGGCAATATTCCAATTTTACTTACCAAAATAGAATTCGAGAGGCTTTTTATAATTTTAAAAATAAAAAGATTGCCGCAGGATTAATGGATAAAGATTATCCAGTTTTAGGCAATTGGGAACGACTTATTTTCCATTTACCTTATGCGGCACATGGCCGTAGAATTGCGTCCGAATTATTTATGATTGAGCTGCAATCTATTGGAAAATGGAAGGCATTTTCAAAAGAAAATGAACTAGTAGCACCACAAAAAACGGAATTTCAAGACGATGCTACTTTTAATAAAGCCTATGGGCAATTTTTAAGAGGCATTACAAAGACAAAAGGCTATAAAGAATTTACGCTCCATAAGTTAGCGAAAGCTGAAGTTGCCTCTGGTTTAGTAGGCAATATGTATGCTTGTTCTATCTTTTTAGCCTTGATGAGCACCTTAGATGAAGATTTAAAAGAAGGAGAAAATATCGAAGGGAAAGATTTTGGTTTTGTAGGTTATGGTAGTGGTTCCAAGTCAAAAGTATTTGAAGCACGTATCCAAGCTCAATGGAAAGAAGTGGTGCAAACTTTTGAGACTAAAAAACGCTTAATGGAGCGAACGGAAATTGATTATCCAACCTACGAGGCACTTCACCGCATGCAATTGACCAAAAGTGTTATTGAACCGAAAGGAGAATTCCGTTTGTCCAAAATATCGACTGAACCAATGAAAGAAGGAGCGAGATATTATGAATGGGTGGCATCAACTTCTAGTAAGAAAAATGGGTCGAAAGTGTTGAGTGGTAAAGTGGTTTGAAAAAATTATAAATCTAAAATGTAACTATTCAGTAGATTAAAGAATAGAGACCATTTCATTGAGAGAATAGAGAAGGAGTCGGAATAACTACTAGTTTTTCGATTTTTTTACCGAAAAATTAGTCGGTTTACTCATCATTGTCTCTTTTCTCTAATCTCTGTTCTCTATTCTGAACAGTTACTCTAAAATTATAAAATAAGAGCCGACGAAAAAATAAGTTCCGCATTTTTCAAATGGATTTTTTTGTAATGGGTTGAAAACCTATGATAAAAACATTCAATTGAAAAATCAAATGCGGAAGTTATTTTTTCGTTATTACTAAGGCATAGGAGCGTCAGAATTATATTGAAAAAATCCGTTGTCCTTTAATTATCCATTGTATATCAATATTATGCTTGAACAACGGATAATTAAAGGACAACAGATTTAATATTTTAATAGTCCTTCTACTGATTGTTAGCACTTTTAAATTTCACCTTTGTAATTTTACATTTTACATTTCCTCCAGTATTTCCTATAAAAATGTAATTTCGCCACAGAAAAAATAATACAATGGCGAAAAACAAAAAAACACTTTGGCTACTCCTTTTACTTGCCTTAATTATCGGCGGTTTTTTTATTTATAGAACCTTATTCCCTGGTGGTCCAGATTTGAGCCCAGTTCCTAATCCGATTAGAGACCGAGCGACGGCTTCCAAAAGTATAGACGAATCCAACTTGCCAAGCAATCCACTTAAAAACGCTTATTTCGGAGATTTACATGTGCATACAAGTCTGTCCTTTGATGCTTACATTGGTGGAACGGTAGCAACGCCTTCGGATGCTTATCGGTTTGCTAAAGGAGAGGCTATTAACATTTTTGAGACAGCTATTAAACTAAAGCGCCCACTAGATTTTGCGGGCGTAAGTGACCATGCAGAATTCATCGGAGAATTTTATACGGCTCAAACAAAAGGCGCAGCGGGTTATTATGCAATAGTTCCACAAACGCTTAGAAAAGCGGCAGGTGATGCAGAAGCAGGGCTTAAATTATTCGAACGAATGCGGAGCACTAAAACAGGTGGGGAACGAAAGCATATGGGCTTTTTCCAAGGATTTAATAGTACCAAAAAAGCTTGGGATGTAATTTTAGAGGCAAACGAAACACATTATGAACCTGGTAAATTTACTACTTTGGCGGGGTATGAATGGTCTGCTGCTAAAACGGGCGCACATTTGCATCGAAATGTTTTTTTTAGAGATATGGTAGTGCCAGATTATCCAATTAGCGCAATAGAAGCAAGGACAGCAGAGGAATTATGGGCGAGTTTAGCCGCTTATACGGAGAACGGTGCGACTGTTTTAGCGATTCCACATAACACCAATTTATCTAAAGGATTGGCATTTCCTACGACTAAAAATGATGGTCAGCCTTTAGATGCAACTTATCTTAAGGATAGACAAAATTGGGAACCCTTGATAGAAATTCATCAAGCAAAAGGCAATTCGGAAGTCCATCAAAAATTTTGGCCCAACGATGAATTTGCCGATTTTGAAAACTATTCCTATTTGCCTACTAAAGAAAATACCTATGTTCGATATGCTTTGAAAAAAGGCTTAGAATATCAAAATAAACAAGGTATTAATCCTTATAAATTTGGTCTAATTGGAAGTACAGATTCTCATAATGCGACCCCAGGGGCGACGGAAGAAACAGCTCCGAATCGCAATCATACCAGAGTCGATTTTGATGCGAAGGATAGAAAAGAAAGAGAATGGGTGTTGGCAGGTAGTGAGTTGGACCGAGGGAAAAGAGTTTATGAAGCCATTAATCCAGGAGGTTTAGTAGGTGTTTGGGCTGAAAAAAATACAAGAGGAGAAATTTGGGATGCGCTCAAAAGAAAAGAAACTTTTGCGACTAGTGGTGGACGTATTCAAGTTCGCTTTTTTGCAGGTTATGATTTTGATAATCAATATGATAACTACGATGAATTGGTGAAGGCAGGTTATGAAAAAGGAGTGCCAATGGGTAGTGATTTATCGACAGCTTCTACCATTGATCAATCGCCTTCTTTTATAATTTGGGCAACTAAAGACAATGAAAGTGCCAATTTGGACCGTATAGAAATTATCAAAGGTTGGTATAAAGAGGGCGAATTAAAAGAACAAATTTATACGGTCGCTTTATCGGATAATCGAATGATTAATGCCGATGGAACCATACCAGATAATAAGGCAACTGTTAATTTGAAAACGGGAGTATGGTCAAAAGATAAAGGAGCGACCACCCTACAAACGGTTTGGACCGACCCTGATTTTGACCCAACTGTCGAAGCCTTTTATTATGCTCGTATTCTTGAATTGCCGACCGCTCGATATAATTTATGGGATGAACTAAAAGAAGGGATAGCCTATCCTTCGGATGCCATTCGGACGATTCGGGAACGGGCGTGGTCATCGCCGATTTGGTATACACCTCGTTAGCGCGAGGCTGTGCCTCGTGAAGCGTATTAATCCGCCTCTGGCGGAAGGTACAATAAAAATAGTGTAGTGTAATGGCAACCAGAGGCTGCTTAATGCTACACACGAGGCAGAGCCTCGCGCGAACTGAAGGAAATCAAACAGATGAATTATCATCTACAAACTAAAAATCCAATGAAAGAGCACAATGAATTAGAAAGAATCAGCTTTCAAAAGATAGGACGGTCAATTATGGACGTCTTAAACTTAAAGAGAGGTGTTTTTTATACGATTTATGCTTTATTAACTCGACCAGGGAAAGCGATAGAGAATTATTTGAAACGGGATAGGAAAAAGATGATGGAGCCTATTCGGTTTTCTTTAGTAGTGTTGGCGGTTACTACCATTGTTTTTTTGAATTATGGCGGCGGAGAATTTATTAATGGTGTTTTTGAAGGGGCAATGGATGGTAGTGAAAATGAGGAAGATACAAAAAGATTGATTGGAATATTCGAGAAGTATTGTAATCTATTTTTAATATTTCTCGTCCCAATTACAGCTTTTTTTTCGTGGGATATGTTTGAAAAGTCGGAATATAATGGAGCGGAAAATTTAGTAATTAGTGCCTATATTTTTAGTTTTCAAAGTCTTATTCTTGTTGTTTTAGCCTTATTTTTTTCTTTATTCTTGAATGAAGATTCGGATATAATTCTGGCGATTCAACTTTTACTAACGTTTTCATTATCCACTTTTTTTCAAATTTATGTCTACTTTAAGTTATTTAAATATAGTATTGCAAAAACCGTCTTTAATGGAGTCATAACTATTATCTTATCTTTTTTGGTTTATTTTATATTATTTGCAATAATTGTATTTGGTTTTTTGGCTTAAATTTCTATTCCTCCTACACTGAAATTTAGGATTTTTTTGATTAAAAAAATACATTGTTAGCGCGAGGCTGTGCCTCGTGATGAGCATTAATCCGCCTCTGGCGGAAGTAATCTATGTAAAATGAATTAGGTTAGGTTAAGGCAGCCAGAGGCTGCTTAATACAACACACGAGGCACAGCCTCGCGCGAACGGAGAAACGTAAATTTTA
>CAYMSC010000234.1:4570-9611 GCA_964392805.1 uncultured Saprospiraceae bacterium | reverse complement strand
CCCCTACTCCTTAAATTCCCTAAACAAATCTTCTGACTTCTCAATCAATTCCCGAAATTCCTTTTGGGTATTTTCTTTTTCTTCATCTGTCCAAAGTCCTTCTTCTTTCTTTTCGGCAATTTTTTCCTCCAATGCTTCTTTCTCGTCTTCCAAATTAGCCAATCGGTCCTTTAAATCATCGCCGAGGTCCGCACTTTTTTCTCGGACATCTTTGAATACATTGCCTATCTTCTCTAATGCCGTATCATATTTTCCAGCATCAAATTTCTCTTTTTCGGCAACTGCCAAATCTTTGACTGCTCCAAAAACCTCCTTTACGCCGTCAATTACTTTTTCAGAACGGGCTTTTTCTACCTCATTGCCATAGTAATAATTATAGCCAATTAAGCCAATCGCTGCGAAGAAAACAAGTTTTAGTAGATTACGCATATTAGTGATTAATTTTAAATGGTAAATGGTCAATTAGTTATTCCAGTTTGCGAATCTTCCTAATTTTCCAACAAATACTTTTTCACTTTCAGCAAATTGTAAATTTCGATATTCTTTTGGTTAAATACTATTTTTCTTTAATACGTTTGTCTAATTTAGAAATAGCTTAGTCGAATAGGGAAAGGATTCCTTTATTTTTCACCATTTTTCGGGCTTTTTCTTTAATTTCGCAGCACTTTTTGAAAATGGTGAGAATACAATTAAAATTAAAATGCAAATTAAAATTAAAACACGTTGGTAATCAGCGATTTGAATTTTAAAAATTGAACATTTATTTCTCATCCCTTAGGAACTTATATCTTAGGATTTCCGTTTTTTGGTGAAAAAATAAAGCGTAAAGTAAAAATCCGTTGTCCTTTGATTATGCGTTGTATCAATTTATGACAACAACAAAGTTAAAACACAACAGATAGTAGGCTTACAAAATAAATCAATAAAATCACAGCATGGACTACACTCCAAGTAACATCGAGCAAAAGTGGCGAGACCATTGGAAAGCAGCAGGCACTTACAAAGTCAGTAATGATTCGGATAAGCCGAAGTATTATGTATTGGATATGTTTCCTTATCCATCAGGTGCAGGTTTGCACGTAGGGCATCCACTCGGATATATTGCCTCGGATATTTATGCACGATACAAGCGTCTAAAAGGATTTAATGTCTTACATCCAATGGGCTTTGATGCTTTTGGCTTACCTGCGGAGGAATATGCTTTGCAAACAGGGATTCACCCAGCGACTTCTACGCATGAAAATATGGAGCGTTATCGAGAACAGCTGAGTGCATTGGGCTTTTCTTTCGATTGGGACAGAGAAGTTTATACTTGTGACCCGAATTATTATAAATGGACACAGTGGATTTTTGCGGAGTTGTTTGAGCATTACTATGACCAGACCACTAAAAAAGCATTGCCCATTGCAGATTTGGCAGCAAGGTTTGCAGCAGAAGGAAACTTGAAAATAAAAGCAGCCAATAGCTATAAAGGTAAATTCACTGCCGACGAATGGAATGCGATGGACAAAGTCGCCCAAGCAGATACCTTGATGGAATACCGTTTAGCCTATCGAAAAATTGGCTACGTCAATTGGTGTGAGGAATTGGGAACTGTATTGGCAAACGACCAGGTGAAAGATGGCGTATCGGAAAGAGGTGGTTATCCCGTTGTTCAAAAGGCCATGAAGCAATGGTATTTGCGAATTACGGCTTACGCTGACCGCTTGTTATATGACTTGGAGGAGATTGATTGGTCTGATTCTTTAAAAACGATTCAATCAAATTGGATTGGGCGTTCGGAAGGTGCTTCTTTGTTTTTTGATGTGGATGGTTCAGACGAGAAAATAGAAGTCTTCACCACTCGACCTGATACCACTTTTGGTGCGACGTATATGGTTTTAGCACCAGAGCATGATTTGGTTGCTAAGTTGACGACAGCCGAACAAAAACAAGACGTAGTAGATTATATTGCCTATGTAAAAGCAAAGTCAGAAGTAGAACGTCAGCAGGAAAAAGAAGTGACGGGAGCTTTCATTGGTGCTTATGCCATCAATCCATTTACCAATACCAAAATACCAATTTGGATAGGCGAATATGTATTGAAAGATTATGGTACAGGGGCAATTATGGCGGTACCAAGTGATGACGAAAGAGACAATCGTTTTGCAACAAAATTTGGTTTAGAAATTATTGATGTAGTCGATAAATCGAAATATCCCGGTGCTACTTTGAGTGACAAATTAGGTATCATTAAAAACTCTGGCTTTTTGGATGGTATGGAAGTGCCTGATGCCATTACTGCCGCTTGTAAAAAAGCAGAAGAAATGGGCATTGGCGAAATGCACATCAATTATAAATTGAGAGATGCGAATTTTGGTCGTCAAAGATATTGGGGCGAACCATTTCCTGTGATGTACGATGCAGATGGCTTGGCACACGTTTTAAAGGTCGATGATTTGCCTTTAGAGTTGCCTAAAACCGATGATTTTAAGCCTGCCAAAGGTGGTCGTTCTCCATTAGCAAGAATGGAAGATTGGACCAATTTACCTAATGGCATGACTAGAGAAACCGATGTGATGCCCGCAGTAGCAGGTTCGTCTTGGTATTTCTTGCGATATATGGACCCTAATAATGAGGAAGCATTTGCTAGTCAAAAAGCGATTAACTATTGGCAAGATGTAGATTTGTATGTCGGTGGTTCTGAACATGCCGTGGCGCACTTAATGTATGCCAGATTTTGGCATAAATTCTTGCATGACAAAGGATTAGTACCGACCAATGAACCTTTCAAAAAGTTGGTAAATCAAGGAATGATTCAAGGAGTGATAGAGTTTATCTTTTTAGATAAAAATTCACCAAAAGAAGCTCGTCGGTTTGTATCTGCGGACATTGCAGTACAAGAACCAGACAGTGATTTTGCTAAGATTCCTGTACATGTTGATTTTGTGAGTAACTATGGTTCTCCGAAATCATTTTTGAGCAAAGAGGGTATTGAAAAATTTATCGACTGGCGACCTGATTACAAGACTGCTGTTTTTGAAACAATTGATGGAGCTTATCAACAAGGACAAGACATAGACAAGTTTGAAATGTTAACTTTATCAGAAGTTGGCAAGATGTCTAAGTCTAAGTTTAACGTTATCAATCCAGATGCAGTCATCAACCGATACGGCACAGATTGTTTCCGAATGTATGAGATGTTCTTAGGACCAATCGAACAATCAAAGCCTTGGGATACTAAAGGAATTGATGGGGTGTCTAAGTTCTTAAAAAAATACTGGTCTTTATTTTTTGATAAAAATGGCGAATGGTCTGTTTCAG
Organism: uncultured Saprospiraceae bacterium; assembly: GCA_964392805.1. Taxonomy (GTDB): domain Bacteria; phylum Bacteroidota; class Bacteroidia; order Chitinophagales; family Saprospiraceae; genus JAFMDF01. The sequence continues at coordinate 6,308 of CAYMSC010000234.1, read as the reverse complement.
AAGAAGCACCAAACAAAGATGAATTAAAAATCTTACATACCGCTATCAAAAAAGTTTGTGATGATATAGAGCGTTTTAATTTTAATACTTGTGTGAGTGGCTTTATGGTTTGTACCAATGATTTGAGAAAATGGCGTTGTAATAAACGAGCAATCTTGAAAGAATTGACCATTTTGTTAGCCCCATTTGCGCCACACGTAACAGAAGAGATTTGGAAGCGATTGGGAGAAAGTGGTTCTGTTCATCATGTAACCTATCCTGTTTTTGACGAGGCACACTTAAAAGAAGATTCTATTGAATATCCAATTAGTATCAATGGAAAGAAGCGAGGTGTTGCTGAATTTTCATCCGATGCTAGTCGAGATGATATAATGGCTGCTGCCAAAGATTTAGAAGTCGTGAAAAAATGGTCAGAAGGTAAGCAGATAAGAAAGATTATTGTTGTACCAGGGAGGATGGTGAATGTGGTGGTGGGATAATCGATTATATAAAAAACACAAAAGGCACACCCAAAATAGGTGTGCCTTTTCGTATTAATCATATAATATTAACGATACTTAAAAAATAAGAGCTAGTTTAAATTTCATGATTGAGAAAAAAGCGAGTAAATTTTGTTCTGAACTAGGCAAAAATTTTTAGCATAGCCCAGTTATGGTCAAAATTTTTAACGACGTTCAGAATAAAATTTGCCGTTTTTTTCCAATTGATGGAATTTTAAACAAGCTCTAAATCCTATTTTATTGCTTGCGGATTAATTCTCCTAATTTTTGGTTCACAATCCCAGCTTCTAATCGAATAACATCTTCCTGCTTTTCGAGTAAAAGAATATCAATTTCGCTACCCATCTGCATCTTTACCGTATATTCGCCTTGAGGGAACAGCGAAAAATCTAAATCCAATTGATTATTTCCTATTTTAACATTTTGGGTATCTGCAAGTAAAACCGTCTGTTCTGCATCTTCAATACTATAAGCTAGTTCTCCACTTTGGGCAATAGCCAAAGCAATAGAAAGTTGTCCTCTATTTTTAGTTGCATCTAAATCAGTGACTTCTGTTACAATCAAATTATTAGAGAAAATAAGTTGTACCTGTGTTGTCTCGGAATAATTATAAGTCCCGTCCGATGTCATTTGCTTAATGCGATAATAAGCAATCTTCTCTTTAGCGTTGATGTCCAAAAAACTGTAATTCAAAGTAGATTCTTTAGCGGCACAATCAAAAACAGGAAAGAAATTTATTCCATTATTTGATTTTTCGACGGTAAATTGTAATTGGTCATTATCGGTATCAATTGTCCAATTGATTACGGTTCCAACTTCAAGGTTAACGGCACTAACTAACGGCTCATTAACTTGTGCTAATAAATGGAAAGATGTTGTTCCAACCAATAGCAGTAATAATAGTTTCAGTGATTTCATAAAAGCAATTTTAATGTTTATAGGAAAATACGAAAGCATATACCCATACAAATTTTCATCTGCACAGACTTTCATTTATCTAAAACATTCAATTTACTTTGCCTAGATTGTAGTCTTTAATGATTGGATTCTAGCAAAAGAATCGAAACTAGAACTGCTTATTGTGTTTATTCGGGAAAAAGTAAGGGGGGATGGGAGGCTTAGACATTTATATAAATAATATAAGACAAAAATTATTCCATTTTACCAAGAAGATGAATAAAATACAATTATTTAAGTTAAATTATTCTAAATAAAGCCTGTCACATATTTACTTTTTT
>CAYMSC010000234.1:0-4470 GCA_964392805.1 uncultured Saprospiraceae bacterium | reverse complement strand
TATTTACTATTTTTTGTCTGCCGAAAAGGTAAGTAGCTAAAAATGTATTTGGCATTATTATCCTCGCTTTCTTCATATTTTAGCTCCAAAATGACACTTTCTTTCGATTGTGAGTATTGACTAAAAGCTGTTTTATGCAAAAGTGGATAAAACTGTAAATCCCAGTCAACCGTCATTCGAAATTTTCCATCCGTCGTTCCAAAATAACTTCGTTGATAAGTATTCAAAAGGCTTGGGTATAATAATAGGTGTCGATTTTTTGGTTGTTGATTAACTGCTTCTGTAATCGCTGCCAAATTATTCAATTCTGTCGACTCAAATTGGATAATTTGTTTGGTCCCCAATTCATTATGCTTTATTTTGGTTTCAAATCGGGGTTTATTTATTTGCTGCAAATCCTGTCCATACCAACGCAAACGATACTTCTTTCGCTGATTAACCCCTTCAATATTTTGCAGTCCTGTTTGGTAGTCGATGGTATCAAAATAAATATTATTAACCTGTCTGTTCGGAAAGATTTTTCGGAAACTCGCAGGATGCAATTTCACCGCTTGTTCTACTGCATATTTGGAAAGGTGGTCTATTTTATATTTTCGTTCGTACCTCATTCTCCAATAATTTCTTTATCTACTAACATTAAATTAGACCCTTTATCTAGCAAATAAAGTTGTTCTACATTTTCTGCACCATAGCGTTTTACTTCAATTTTGGCAGGGCCAAATTCAGGCTTTTTTTGATAGGCTGCAAAACCTGTCTCGCAATTAACCATATTCACTAAATTGATTTTTAATAATGACAAATCTTTTGCAGCAACCCCAATTTGCGCACCATTTATATAGGTAGAAGTTATATTCACATGAGCTTCTTCCCCTACACTAATCCCCTTGTCCCCAGCTCCATGAATATCCATCCGCTTGATATTAACCACACTTCCAGAAAAATCAATAGCATCGTTCCCCGTATTGTGAACAGATAAATTGTTTATCAATCCTTCACAAAAATCTGCATCAAATCCGTCAGCAAAGGTATTGGAGATTTTACAGTCTAATACTTCAAACAAGCAGCGGACCGTATTTAAGGCATCTTCGCAATGATTATTTATGAAGGCACAATTATAAAAATTGACATCAGATTCGTAAAAATTAACGGCACCGGTTAATGTCCAATCCTTTTTTTGTAAGGTATTTAAATTATCAAATTGAACAAATTTCAAAATAGATTTTTCTTTGTTTGCTCCCAAAACAGTAAATCCATTTGCTGATTTATCACTAGAAAAAATCCGAATAGGTTCTGCTATCGTGCCACTCATTTGTACGGGAGATTTGCTAATGAAAGCAGCATTGCTGATTAAATCTAAGGAAAATCCGGGCTCAAACAATACTTTGTAATCAGCTGGTATAATTAAGTCTTTAGCTGTCTGATGTTGTCCACCTTTAAAAATAATGCTTTGTCCTTCAACTTGATAAATGGTATTACTTTCCACTTTTACGTTGTCAAACAATTGTTGGGCAGTTGTTGAGGTCGAAGGCATTTCCCAATCCACCACCGCTGACGTATATATTTCTGATAAACCTGCTACTCGATAAAAAACGGTCTTGACATCATAATTGGCGGGAATAGCGGTAAACTTAGACGCATAAAATTTAGGGGTGGAATAAATAAAAACTGGTTTGGTTAATTTATCTCTAATCTCTTTATCATTTTTACCAAAACCAACCACCTCAATCGGTAATGTATGATGATTGGCAATCCTTAAATTAAACTGCCCTGCTTTGTTCTTTTCGGTTCGTACTTTGATGTCAAATTCGCCATAAGGTCGAATCAAAGCTTGTATTTTTTTACCGTGATTAATAACTTTTAAAGAATCATAGCTGTATTTTTTAAATTCTTGCTGAATAAAAGCAGTTCGTTCTGCAATTTGAGGAAAGTAGCTATTCATCGTTTCTTGCAAAAAATCGGGCTGAGAATAGGCATCGAGATACGCTATATATTTTCTGAAAAAATCTTTATCCGTAAAAAGATATTTATAATAATCATGTAGATGTCGTTCAAAATTAATCTTGTAGCCCACAAAAGGACCACCGTGATAAGGGGTCGGTTTTTCTCCAAATCCATCGTAGCCAATCGGTTCTAATTTGGAGGTAATTGGATTATAATAAAAACGGATATTATGCCAACCAATTCCATGATACGCTTCTAGTAAATCTGCGATGGCAAAATAGCGAGCAAAACGGTCAATATCTACTAATTCGGCAGGTGTTTTTTGTTTAAATTTTAATTGATGTAAAAGAGTCTGTGCGGCTTGAAAGTTTTTTGCTAAGGTTGGATTTTCTTGTGTTCGACCCTCTTTAAAAGGGCGAATTTCGGCAGCATTATAGGCAGCATCTTCTCGACCTGTTAAGTGATTTCGCTCTCCCAATTCTTTTACTTGTCGTAAATGTCCTTGCCAAACTAAATCTTCGGTTAATTTAATAATCGGTCCTTCTCTCCGTTTTTTATATTCGGCTAACTGCTTATCAAAATGTTCCTCATACGCATAAACGCCCAAGGATTTCTCATTCAAATACAAATTGATAAAATCATATCGTGGAGATAATATATCGACTTTTTCTAAAAATTGATGAAATAACCACTCATCTAAATAAGAACGAGTAGCTGGATTTTGAACCGAAAAAGTCACCAAGCGATTCCACGCATAATCTGTCTTCGCCTTAATTCTAAAAGACCATTTACTCCCTCTCAGATGATCCAACCAATCTCCTTTTAATCGTAGTTTTACAGGGATGACCTTTTCCTCTTTAGCAGAATTAATCTCTCCTTTTACCCAATGGTCCTCCGTAGCAATCAGAATACCTTTTTTAAAAGCATCTCTCGTTTGCTGTACTAATTTATTTTTAGTTTGGTCTTTGACCCGAATTTTTAAAATATCAGGTTGAAAAGTAGTACTATTTGCATCCACCAAACTTTTAGTGTCTAATTGTAAGTCTGCTTTATCAAGACTTGGTCGATTATCTTTTTCCATCAAAGCACTAATTCCAAATAATAAAATAATTCCCAATAACAAAATCAACCAAAAAGGAAATCGGCTTTGGGTGTATTTATTTTCACTATTTTTCTCTTGAATTATCATAGTTTTGATCTATCGATAAAATGTATAAAATGCTGAACTTTTAGATTTTGAATTTATAATTTTACATTTTAGATTAAAAGACCTCTGGCTGGTCAATCATCGAAAACCGAGTTTCGTCAGACAACTCCTGCAAAGCAACGCTCAAACGTTCCATTTGACCTAAGTTTTCGACTCTACATAAGAAAGATAAATCTAAACCTTTATTGGTATTATCCATGCGTTTGAGTTCTACAAAAGGAAGATGGGTCGTTAATAATTGGGTAATTTGATGTAAATCATTGAGGTCTGTTTGAATATTGACAAATAAGCCATCTACGGTTTTATGAATAGGTCCATTCATTTTTTTATGCCCCCACAAAATCAAAAGAATTAAGGGGATAGCCACCAAGCCCATAACAAATTGATTGGCCCCCATTGCTAAGCCTAAACCAATCGTCATAAACAAATAAGTCAATTCTTCAGGGTCTTTAATAGCTGCTCGAAAGCGCACAATAGACAAAGCACCAACTAATCCGAGTGACAAAGCCAAGGAAGATTTAACAATCGTTATAATCAGCATCGTCACCAAGGCTAGTGGCAAAAAGTTATTGGCAAACCTTGTCCGATTTGACACCGCTTCCCCATATCGGATATAAAACCACCGAATTAAGGTTGCTAATAAAGCGGTTAGCAAAAAACCAATAAAAAAATCGGTTAAATTAATGGTGTTGGTAAATTGCTCTAAGTATTGTTCAAATTTTAGCATTATCTTTTATACAACGTTTGTAAAAGTTATTTATACTTCAAACGGGATAAGAAAGTGATTTTGAAAAGAGGTCAGAAGTCAGAGGTCAGACCGAAAAATTACATTTTTCTGTCAGAAGTCAGATTTTAAAAGCATAAAAAATTGGTAATCAATTGTTTGATTCTGATTCATCTGACTTCTGACAGTCCCGATTTTCTATCGGGACGGTCTGACTTCTGACTTCTAAATTAATTTTCACAAATTTATCCCGTTTCTAGTATATCTCAAGAGTGGTAAGCAATGAAAAATACCACTAAAAGAAAATCTTTCCATTATACCACTCTTTTTCAATAGTAGCATTATTCTTCTCATAAAATTTAATAGCAGGTTCGTTCCAATCCAACACTTGCCATTTCAATAATCTAGCCCCCTGTCTTTTCGCTTCTGCTTCTAATTCATTCCATAATAATTGACCGATACCATGTCGTCTATATGCTTCGTAAACTACAAAATCTTCTAAATAAAGCATGCGCCCTTTCCAGGTAGAATAATTCATGTAGTATAAAACCATACCCACTATTTTTCCGTCCATTTCTGCTACATGCGATTGAAAAAT
>CAYMSC010000233.1:0-9631 GCA_964392805.1 uncultured Saprospiraceae bacterium | reverse complement strand
CGAGTCTGACTTCTGACAGATTTATCGGTCTTAAATCTGACTGCTCACTTACTAAGTAAATACGAAATAAAAATCCGTTGTCCTTCAATTATCTGTTGTAAATTTCTTTCTATAATGGATGATTAAAGGACAACGGATTAAATATTTCTTATTTTATTCTGGATTACCTAACTATAACAAATCTTCTAATTACCCACCGCTTCCTTTGCATCCAATCTATCCAATTTCTTCACCTTCCGACGACTCTTTAAAGGAATATAGCGATACGGTCTATCTTGAAAATCCGTTAACACCGAATCCAAACGAACAGCCATTGAAGAGAATTGGTCTATCACGGTCGCATCCTTCATCAGCTTACCCAAGGCGCCTTCTCCATTATTAATTTTATCCAATAATAGAGTCAATTTCCCTACCGCTTCATCTGCAGAGGTCATGGTATTTTTTAAACTAGCAATTGCCTCGTTGGTGGTATTTAGAGTTTTCTCTAGTTCTAAATCGGCTAAATTTGAGGTGAGAGAATCAGCATTTTGTATAATACCTTTGATATTCTGACTGCTCCCATTTAAATTCCCCGTAAAGGTTTCTGTATTTTTTAAGACCCCATTGATAGGTTGTGCATTAGTTGCCATTAACTTATTCATATTAGCAGTTGTTGCTTTCAAATTTTCTAAAACGATGGCAATATCTCTAATACTTTGTGAAATATCATCCTCTGAATTAGGGTCTGTCAAACTCGCTTTTAGAGAATCTACAACAGGTCGTACATTTTTCTTCAGACCATTAAAATAAGGGTCTATATCTTCAGGGTTCCCAAGCAAACCTTCTAATGTTCCTGCGACTCTACCCTCCAATCTATCACCACTTTGCGCACAATTAGTGCCATTACAAATACTATTATATTTTATCTTAATTGCCGTACCTCCCATAATACTCAAACTGGTAATAACCGCTTGTGCATCTTTAGGGATTCTATAGTCTTGCTCAATATTCATTTCTACCTCAATCGTCTGCATATCTTCCATAAAATAAATATCCTTCACTACCCCAACTTGCAAACCATTTATCATAATGGGTGCAGAAACAGTTAAAGAGGCAACGTTTTCGTATTTGGCATACAATAAATTAGGCGTATTAATTAAGTTTATACCCTTTAAGAAATTATAACCAATAATAGAAGCCACTATGGTAATTACTGCTAAAAGACCTACTTTAGTTTCGTTAGTCATTGTTTTTAATTAGAGGTCTAAAATAGACCATTTCATTGTCAGAGGTCAGACCGCTTTGCTGTCAGAAGTCCGACAATTAATATAAACTAGAATTGGCGATTACAATAATATAAACTGCATTTTTTACGCCATTTTTAATAGATATATTTTTATAACCCTCAAAAAGACCGCAAGTTTAGGGGGAATTGCTGAATAAAAAAATAATTTAGGGTAGGAATATTGGTTTTGTCTGGTTTTGGATAGTTGCTAGGACGCTAAAATTATTCATTTCAAGCAACTTCTGATGTTTGTTCTAGCCACTTATGAATGGCTGTTGCAGCCACTTTCCAATTGGTATCCAACATCATATCATGTGCTATCTCTGGTATTAAAACCAACTCACTCTCCTGTTGCACCAGATTAATTCATCGAAACGAATCCTATTCCCCCTACAAATGCGGGAAATGTCCTAGTAAATGCGAGAAAAATCCTAGTCATTGCTTTAAAAGTCCTAGTGCTTAAATCCCCTTTAATTTAAATTTTTAAATCCTTTTAAAAAGATTTATTGTAACTATTCAGTAGATTAAAGAATAGAGACCATTTCATTGAGAGAATAGAGAAGGAGTCGGAATAACTACTAGTTTTTCGATTTTTTTACCGAAAAATTAGTCGGTTTACTCATCATTGTCTCTTTTCTCTAATCTCTGTTCTCTATTCTGAACAGTTACGATTTATTTCTATAAAACACATTATCTTTACACTTCCAAAACCAAATCCCAAAACAATCTGTTAGTATTCTCGTAAATCTATTTTCTAAGAATTACCTCCTTCATTTCCATAAGCTACCTAATATTGCAAAAAAAATGTATCTATTCCTAGATACCTACGTTCACTATTTGTACCTAAAAAAGTTCAATCAATTTAAATAAAAATATGACAAAATCTGTAACGGAAATTATCAAGGATAGAATCCTTGTTTTGGACGGTGCCATGGGCACGATGATTCAACAATACGAATTGGAGGAAGCCGATTATCGGGGTGAACAATTTAAAGATTGGCATTTAGATATTAAGGGCAACAATGACATTTTGTCGATTACCCAACCTCATATTATTGAAGCCATTCACAAGGCTTATTTAGAAGCAGGAGCGGATATAGTGGAAACCAATACTTTTAGTGGGACCGTCATCGCTCAAGCGGATTATGAGATGGAAGAACAAGCATATGCCATTAACTTCGAATCTGCTAAGATTGCAAAAAAAGCTTGTGAGGAGTATACTGCGATGAATCCTGACAAACCTCGATTTGTAGCAGGAGCGATTGGGCCAACCAATCGAACTTTATCTATTTCTCCTGATGTTAATAATCCAGGGTTTAGAGCGGCCACTTTTGATGAATTGGTAGCAGCCTACAAAACACAGACGGAAGGTTTAATGGATGGTGGGTCAGATATTATTTTGATTGAAACCATTTTTGATACGCTCAATGCTAAGGCTGCGATTTTTGCAGTAGAAACAGTATTTGAAGAAAGAGGCATTAAGTTGCCAATTATGATTTCGGGAACGATTACGGATGCAAGTGGTCGAACGCTTTCTGGTCAAACGGTAGAAGCTTTTTGGATTTCCATCATGCACGCTAAGCCATTTTGTGTTGGTTTAAATTGCGCTTTGGGAGCACAGGAAATGCGTCCTCACTTGGAAGCACTTTCTAAAATAGCAGATACCAATGTTCACGCCTATCCAAATGCAGGTTTACCAAACGAATTTGGGGAATATGACCAAGATGGCGAGGAAATGAAAACTTACATCCAAGATTTTGTCAATGCTGGGTTTGTCAATTTGATTGGTGGCTGTTGTGGTACTACACCTGACCATATCAAACCGATGGCTGATGCGGTGAAAAACTTGAAAGTACGACCAATTCCTGAACCTTCAGGTATGTCTATGCTAAGTGGGTTAGAACCATTGATTATTCGACCTGATGCGAACTTTATCAATGTTGGAGAAAGAACCAATGTTACAGGGTCTCGAAAGTTTGCAAGACTCATAAAGACAGGGGCTTACGATGAAGCATTATCTGTAGCCTTACACCAAGTAGAAGGAGGGGCGCAGGTGATTGATGTAAATATGGATGAAGGTTTATTAGATAGTGAGCAAGCAATGAAGGACTTTTTGAATTTGGTAATGGCAGAACCTGATATTGCCAAATTGCCAATTATGATTGATAGCTCTAAATTTCACGTCATTGAAGCAGGCTTGAAATGTGTGCAAGGAAAATGTATCGTGAATAGTATTTCGATGAAAGAAGGTGTAGAGCAATTTAAGCGACACGCTACTTTGGTAAAACGATATGGTGCGGCGGCGGTTGTGATGGCATTTGATGAAGATGGACAGGCAGATACGACCGAAAGAAAAGTGGAAATTTGTAAGAGAGCTTACGATATTTTAGTCAATGAAGTGGATTTTAATCCAAATGATATCATTTTTGACCCCAATATTTTTGCAGTTGCTACTGGGATTGAAGAACATAATGAATATGCTATCAATTTTATTGATGCAACTCGACAAATTAAGGAATTATGTCCTGGTGCAAAAGTTAGTGGTGGGGTGAGTAATATATCTTTCTCTTTTAGAGGAAATAATGTGGTTAGGGAAGCGATGCACTCGTCCTTTTTATTCCATGCTATTAAAGCTGGAATGGATATGGGGATTGTGAATGCTGGTTTGATTGAAGTATATGCAGATATTCCAGAAGATTTATTAGAACGGGTGGAAGATGTTTTATTTAATAAAAGAGAAGATGCAACGGACCGTTTGACGGAATATGCCGAAAAAGTAAAAGGAGACGGTGGAAAATCTATTGTCAAAGATTTAGCATGGCGAGAAAGTACCGTTGAACAACGTTTATCTCACTCTTTGGTAAGAGGAATTACAGAATTCATTGAAGCCGATACCGAAGAAGCACGCCAAAAATATCCACAACCAATTGAAGTAATTGAAGGGCCTTTGATGGATGGGATGAATGTAGTTGGTGATTTATTTGGTGCAGGAAAAATGTTTTTGCCACAGGTAGTAAAATCTGCTCGGGTAATGAAAAAAGCGGTGGCTTATTTGACTCCTTTTATCGAAGAATTAAAGAAAGCAGGTGCTAAATCTACCAAAGGAAAGGTATTAATGGCAACCGTAAAAGGAGATGTCCACGATATTGGAAAAAATATTGTTGGGGTCGTTTTAGGTTGTAATAACTACGAGATTATCGACATGGGGGTGATGGTACCAACCCAAAAGATTTTGGATACGGCAATTAAAGAAGAGGTGGATATTATCGGGCTAAGTGGTTTGATTACCCCTTCTTTGGATGAAATGGTGCATGTCGCCAAAGAAATGGAGCGACGAAATTTTAAAATTCCTTTATTGATTGGTGGAGCGACTACTTCAAAAACACATACGGCTGTTAAAGTTGAGCCACAATACAAAGGCCCTGTCGTTCACGTTTTAGATGCCTCTCGTGCTGTTGGTGTTTGTAGTAATTTATTGAGCGAAGACAAAGATACAAGTAGCAACTTTATTTTAGATTTAAAATCTGAATATCAGCGAGTTAGAGAAATGCGTTCTAATCGTAAGTCTAGCAAAAAGTATTTGACACTGAAAAAAGCTAGAGAAAATAAATTGCAATTAGATTGGGCAAACTACACACCTGTCATGCCTTCGTTTACAGGCACTAAAGTTTTTGAAGACTACTCTTTAGCAGAACTAGCTACTTATATTGACTGGACGCCTTTCTTTTCTAGTTGGCAATTAGCTGGTAAATTCCCTGCGATTTTGGAAGATGAAATTGTTGGAAAAGAAGCGACAAAATTATATGAAGATGCACAAGTGATGTTGAAAAAAATCATTGACGAAAAATGGTTAACGGCAAAAGCGGTGATTGGTATATATCCTGCCAATACGGTTAATGACGATAGCATCGAATTGTACGAAAGTAATAAAAGAGATAGGGTTAAAACAACCTTACATCACCTTCGTCAACAAGTCAAAAAAGCACCGGGGCAACCTAATTTAGCCTTGACTGACTTCTTAGCACCCAAAGATTCTGGGGTACAAGATTTTATTGGTTCGTTTGCAGTAGCAACAGGTTTTGGTATCGAAGACCATGTCAAGCGATTTGAAGCCGACCAAGATGATTATAATGCGATTTTATTAAAAGCATTGGCTGACCGTTTTGCAGAAGCTTTCGCTGAATGTATGCACCTCCGAATGCGGAAAGAATTCTGGGGCTATGCAGCGGATGAAAATTTAGACAATAACGACTTAATCAAAGAGGAATATAAAGGCATTCGTCCTGCACCGGGCTACCCTGCTTGTCCTGAACATACCGAAAAACGAACGCTTTGGGAATTGATGAACGTCGAAGAAACAACAGGTATCAAATTGACAGAAAGTTGTGCGATGTACCCTGCGGCGGCGGTTAGTGGTTGGTATTTTGGCAATCCCAAATCTAAGTATATGCGAGTTGGGCAGGTTAGTAAAGACCAAGTCGAAGATTATGCGGAGCGTAAAGGATTTAGTGTGGAAGAGGCAGAGAAATGGATGGCGCCTTTATTGAATTATGATGTGTAGAAATCTTTTTTGATTCAAAAAATAAATTTTGACAATAAAAAAAGCCTCTCGAAATATTTCGAGGGGCTTTTCTATTTGATTTTATACGACTTCTATTGACTAATATTGTCAGATATTTTACACATATCTAAAATAATAGAAATGTTTTTTACAATAAATGATTTAACCAATTATAGTTCTAAGATAAACGACCTAAATTACAAATTGTACGAAGAAAAAAGAATCAGATTCAAGAAGTACAAAAAAAAGTAAATATAGATATAGTAAAGAACATCTTGAAGGAAAATTCAATAGGGTGTTTTTTACTTTCCCGTATAAAAATTCTCCTTTGTCTGAAAATTTAGAGGTTCATAGTGATATAATTGAATGTTTTAACTTAAAATATAGATTAGACTCAGATGTTAAATATGAACTTATCCAAGAGGATATTTCTCAAATAGATGATTTTCTATTAAGGAAAAACGAAAAAATAACTCCGATTTTATCGGAGCAGGTTCTACGCATAAAAGAACACAGCCTGCTCCGAAACTTCGGAGACCTAGAGTATGAAGAAGTGTAAGCTTCTGAACCGCTTTAGCGGATGGGGGATGCTAAAGAAACCGTTGAATCCGTGTTCCAATCCTCCTAGTAAGACTTTTTAACTAAATCTCTAACAAGCAAAAAAAAAGAGACAGGAGGCAAAACCTGTCTCATTCGTAATAGAGAAAATTGATTGTTTGGAGTGATCCTTACCCTCACGTTTCAGGCGGTATCTGTTAGTTTTACATAAATTTTAGGTCTTCATTTACTCCAAGAAAATATAAATTTTTATTCCTGTTGATGTATTTGGTGACGGGTCTACTTCAATTAAAATAAATAATTGAAGAACAATGTACTAAAAAGTCATAACTTTTTATAAAATTCCTTTTAATTTTTCAACAATGGTACATTCAATATCAATATATTCTTTTTTTAAAAATATTTTATTTCAACAATAATAATTACCATGCAATAATTTCTTTGCCTACCTTCGCAGTATGAGACAACTACAAATCAAAATTTCCTTGGCGAATAGTCATATTCCTATTTGGCGTCGATTCCAAATTACGGACGATTATAGGCTGGACCGATTCCATCAAGTACTTCAAATAGTGATGGGTTGGTGGAATTCGCATTTGCATGAATTTGAGATTGGTGGAAGTAAATTTGGGATGTTGCTCAACGATGATTTAGATTTACCAGATACAGAAGATGAAACTCGTTTCTATTTAAAAAACTTTCCGTTAGAAGTTGGTCAACAAATAAATTATCTCTATGATTTTGGGGATAACTGGCTGCACCATTTAACCATAGAATCCATTACAGAGGTAACAAATAGTAGGGTAAAATGTTTAGCGGGTAATGGTCGATGTCCTTTTGAAGATGCAGGAGGTATTGAAGGATATAAATTTGCTTTACAAGCGGAAAAAGACCCTAATCACCCACAACATGCTCAATATTTAGGAGATAGATGGATTGAAGAATTACCTGATTACACTTTTTTTAACACAAAAGAAATCAATCGAGAATTATACAAATTTAGCCTTTGGCAAAATAAACATCCACGCAAAAAATCTACCCCTTGGCATCAACTTATGAAGTAGGGTTAATTTGTTGATTAATTATATTAGTTTATTCTACACACCAATGTATATTTCATTCTGATTACAACTAATCAAACTATCCATCATTTCATACGTGAGCTACTAGTAAGGTAATAATTCCTTACAAATTCTTTTATCTGCCTTTAATGTATAAATTATAATTGCTGTGGAAGATACTCATAAAGCATTTCTGCCTTATATATTCTAAAATGTTCGATTGGGAAAGTAAATAATCCGATAAGTGTTTTTAGTGTAAGAACTGCAATCAAAATTAAGCGGTTGCCGCTTTTGTTTGATTTTCTTTGTTGGGCTGAATCAGCATTAGCTTTGCCTTGGGGGCCATATCTTCTAATAGTAATTCTTTTGGCCCAAAATCCGTGACTAAATTTGAAATGTCACCTTTTGAAAGTACAATTGCCTTTTCTTCTAATTTTCTGGTAATTAACTTACTTTTGGCAATTGGTTTTGTAGCTTGAAGTACTGCTAAGTACTCGGGCATTAATCCACTTAATCCTGTTTTGTTGACGATTAAGGCAGCAACTATTTCCTCATTTTTTTCTGCTGTTAGTATAAATCCGCCAAAAGATGGGATTTCTTTGATGGCATACTCGACCGCTTTTAATACAGCGGCATTTTCCATCCAAGAATTTTCCAAATGCTTTTGCAAGAATTGTACGATAGCATTTTTTTTGGAAAAGCTAATGCCCGTAAATGCATCATAATGATGTTGTTGGAACATATTTAGCTTACTTTTATTAAAGTTTGGTTAAAACGATGATGTTAATATACAAAATATTTTTACATCAAATATAAAATCATTAAAAAAAAATAAATTTATAGCAATAAGGCACTCATAATCATACAATTGTGCAAAAAACATACAAATATGCGAAGAATTACTGCTGATTATATTTTCCCTATTCATCAGAAACCTATCAAAAATGGAGTAGTTGAAATTGATGAAAATGGAAGGATTACTCAACTCGGAAAGCGTGTTGATTTTGACGAAAAAAACTTAGAAAGTCACAAAGGAATTATTATTCCCGGTTTTGTTAATACGCATTGTCATCTGGAGTTATCTCATATGAAAGGGAAAGTAGATACTGGTACCTCTCTAATCCCTTTTATTTCTAATGTGGTTCAGTTTAGAGATATTGCTCAAAAAATAATTGATAAAGCTATTGAAAAAGGAGACCGAGAAATGTACGCAGAAGGCATCGTGGCGGTAGGGGATATTTCCAATAAAACAGATACGGCTGTTCAAAAAGAAAAAAGTGCTATCAAATATTACACTTTTGTGGAAATGTTTGATTTCTTACAATCAGATTGGACCGAAGATACTTTCAAGCAATACAAAGCGGTTTATGACGGGCAGGCACATACGAATGGTAATAAAAAAAGTATGGTGCCCCATGCCCCTTATTCTGTTTCTAAAGCACTCTTTAAAAAATTAAATACTGCCAATTCAAAAGGAAGCACGGTAAGTATTCACAATCAAGAAACGCCTGACGAGAATTTATTTTTCTTAAAAAAGAAAGGTGCTTTTTTAGATTTTTATAAAAATTTCGACATTAATATTGATGCCTTTGAGCCTACTGGCAAAAACGCCATTAACTATGCATTGGAACATATGAACCCTGATTGCAAAACCCTATTTGTTCATAATACGATGTCGACCAAAGTGGATATTGAAAAGGCACACCAATGGAGCAAAAATTGTTATTGGGCAACTTGTCCAAATGCTAACTTATATATTGAAAATAGACTGCCAAATTATCAGCACTTTTTAGATACTAATGCTAAAATGACTATTGGTACGGATAGCCTGACTTCTAATTGGCGATTATCTATTGTCGAAGAAATGAAGGCGATAGCTAAATATCAATCCTATGTGCCACTAGAAACTTTGTTAAAATGGGCGACACTCAATGGCGCAGAAGCATTAGGATATGAGAACGAGTTGGGTAGTTTGGAAGTGGGTAAAAAACCTGGTTTAGTGCTTTTAAATATGGGTAGAAATTTGACTTTCAAGGCAACTACCAAAGCGAAGCGATTGGCATAGTGAACAATAGATAATCAGCTTAAAAATTGATAGTATATATTCTACTAATTTTAGTAAATCGCAATAGAAAATCCGTGTGGAATAAAATCCGTGTGGAATAAAATCCGTGTGGAATAAAATCC
>CAYMSC010000232.1:4399-9632 GCA_964392805.1 uncultured Saprospiraceae bacterium | reverse complement strand
AACAAAATAAACTCGCCCAATTTGACGGACTTATTATTTCATCGTTACTTAGTAACGAAATAATTAAGTGATTGTAAATATTAGAGATTTGGAATACCATCGTATACCATGAATCAGACACCATCTTCCTACATCAACACCCCATTTTGGGCAGCTATTGGGGCTGGAATATCTGTCTCTCCTAACATCTGCTTTAAATCAATTTCTATGACTCGACAAAGCGAATGCATCGGAATATCATTGCCCAAACCTTCAAATGGATTCTCTGAGTAATCACCGACCAATTCCATCATTAAATAAATCCAGCCGATTAAGACGGTAAAAGGAATCGACATCCATACTACGGATTCTCCTAGCTTATGAAATTCAGAGACCATCCCGAGCGGCAATAAGAAGATAAAAATACCTACAAAGATAAAACTACTACTGCCGTATTGTCGAGGTAAAGGAAACTCTTTAATTCGTTCACATTTGCCTTGGTGTGTATAAAAGTCGTTTAATAATTTCTGTAACTCCATATGCCGAAAATCATCAATCAAATCGGCTTTTCTCAAAGCAGTTAAATCCTGTGATTGTTGGTCTATTATCTGAGTAGCTGTATTTTTATAGTCAATCAATCGTTGCAACTCGTCTGAGGGTAAAAAAGCAGCTAATTCTTCCTCCCTAATTCCATCTTGACTCAATTTTGTTCCATATCTTTTTTGTCTCTTTTCAGTTATATTTCTCACTAATCGCCCTTGTCGAATATGCTCCCAAGGGGTAGGTATTAACAACTGACTTCGCAAAGCATATAACCAACCTATGTGCCTGTATATCATCTTTTTATGAATCAATTGTAGTTTTTTATTTGATACCTCCTCCTCCGTAAATTGATTGCCAATATATGCACGAACATTCGCACCCCACATTCGACTACTATTGATTATTGCGTTCCAAATCTTTCGAGCTTCCCATAATCTATCATAGGCACTATTATTCTTAAAACCTACGTAAAACGCCACTGCTGTACCAATGACGGACAAAGGCAACCAAGGAATGTGTAACCATTCCCAATGAAAATATTCATACACGACTGTCACAAAAGTTGCCCAAAGGGTCAACCAAATTAAGTGACCGCCTGTGAATCTTAAAAGGTCTTTTAGGTTAAAATTCTTTTTGATAAACATCGGAAAATATTTTTCTGAGGCGATAAAACAACAAATATACGAATTAGATGAATCAACCGAAATCAAAAAAAGGGGATTTAAAGGGTGAGCTAAAATAGATTTCCTTTGAAAATCTATTTTAGCTCACCCTTTAAATCTCCTTTTTACAAATTCTGCCTAAAGCAGCCAATTCATACTAGTTTCTTGTCGGATGACGTATAGTTATCGGCATAGTCATCCGACAAGAAACTATTGAAAATACTATTCTCGATTTATAACTACTTTCTGACCTACTGTTTTATTGACCACAACGAAGTAAAATCCATTTGATAAATCTTGTACTGCTAAAGTCGTTCTATCCGCTTTTTCAGATTTAGATAATACCAAACGCCCAAATACATCAAATACTTCAATATCCATTCGGTTTTGAGTAGGATTAGTCAACTGTACAAATATTTCTTGGTTCGCTGGATTTGGATAAATAACTAATTGTTGAGTATTGATTATATCATCAATCCCCGTCGTGCCGTCGTTATTATTACTATTAAAAGTCGGTGTTCTCATCTCAAAATTCCCTGTTCCATTCGGAAAGCGAGCATAAGCAATATCCGTTGTCTGCCCGCCAAAAGTTACTTCGTCGATAATAGTGGTATCCGCATTTACTAAAAATAACGATTCTCCTGATTTGGCTAATTTAAAATTGGCATGTAATCCCTCCTGCATTCCATCTTCATCTGCCCAAATGATGAGGTAGTCATTGGCCCGAATAATAGTGCCTTCTGGAATATCGTATTTATCTAAATTCTGTGCATTATCCGTCAAGAAGTAACCCGTTAAATCAAGGTCTTGGTCAGTGGTATTATACAATTCTATCCAGTCGTTAAATTCACCATCTTGGTCGGCCACAGTTTCATCATTGGAGGCCATTAATTCATTAATCACCAGGTCATTTTGCTCAACGGAAGTAAGCATTTTGAAAACAGCCACTAAAGTATCTGCTTGGGTTAAAGTCAATGCGGCACTTCGTTGCATGATAGAGGGGCTAATGGTATTCCCTCGCTTACTTTCCCAATGGCTAAATTCATATTCATTCTCAAAATTCTTCCCTACATTGGCTTTGATTTTATTTTCCATCCCGCCAAAATATTCACCTTGCCACGGTAAATTTTTTAATTCCAGTGTATTCAAATCTATTTCTCCAATTCCTGCTGGTTGAGACATTAATGTCAACGGGTATTGTCCTGATAATTCCCCATGACAAGACATTGCATCTTGACTCAAAAAAGCACATCGAGCATCAATGAATTGACGAAGTTCCTCAAGATTGCCTTGCCATTCTCCCATCGTACCGCCCCATCGAGCAATTTGCTTTGGCATTTCTGGCTCAATGACCCCCACCATTCTATCGAGTAACGTATGCATATTTTCACAATCAAAAACAGTATTCATCAAGTCTGCATATCGACTGTAATACAATTGCTTAAAATCTGGATTTTCATTAAATAATTTTAATAATATTTTTTCGTGTTTTCCAATATTACTAGGGATATTAGATACACTATCTGGGATAAAACTTTCCTCTCGACTAGGCCCAATAATATCATAATCATTTTGACAGGAGACACCCCATTTTTCACAACAATCTGGATTCATCCCTATGACCTGTGCTACTTTTGGGTCCTCTGCTGGATATGGACTAGTCCCATCTGCAAAAATGGTACATCCAGATACGTCTGGTCCAACGATTCCACTAAATTCATCATACAAATCTTGACAATATCCGTCCCATTCTTCGCAGCAATTTTGGTCCAAACTTATTACTGCCTGTAAAATCAAATCTTCGGCAGGATATGGGCTTGTGCCATTTAAAATTATAGGACAATTCGTTATATCGCCACCAGTTGTATCAATTGTTCCGTCACCACCAGCACTTATTTCATTGTATAAATCTTGACAAAGTTCATCCCATTCGTTACAACAAAAAAAATCTATATTAATTGTTTGAATAAAAATGGAATCCGTAGCTGGATAAGGACTGCTGCCAGAGGTAATTGAAGGACAATCTTGTGGTCTTTCTATTCCCCCATTAGTGGGAATAGTAGATAGGTCATCATAATATCCCTGACACACCGCGCTCCAATCGCTACAACAACTGGGCTCAAAGTTAATGACTTGAATAAAAATGGAATCTCTATCAGCATAAGGACTATTATTATCTAATTCATAATCAGCACAGGTAAGATTATTACCTCCTCCTTCAAAAAAAAAGTCAATAGCATCAGAAATTTGATAAATATCGCAAAGAGAAGCATCAGGTGATATATTCGGAACGCCTGTATAATTAATGTAATAATCAAAAGTCGCATCCAAGTCCCATAAAATATAGCCCCACTTCTTATGGTCCCCATCTGGATTTAATCCTCTCCACCAGCCTGTATTGTAATTCAACCAATCAGAAGCCACTGTTGCTTGATTCATCATAAAATAATCAATCAAACTAGTCATATTGATACTGTCTTCCGCTATTTTATAATTCTCCGCTAGACTCATATCATTGTTCAAAATAAAATCTCTCAGCCTAATCCAATCATTTAAAGCTTTTCTTCCACCATATTCTATGTCTGTAGTTTCCCAAGTACTTAAATATTGGGTCTCGTATTTTCCTTGATTATAATATTCTTTTGTAAAATCGTGGTCCACTGCTCTTTCTCGCATCCCATAAACGCCCCAATATTCTCCATTTAGAAATACAATGACTCTTTCTACTGCTCGCACATCTAATTTCATGCCTCCTTCTTGAGCTAATGTTTGTACATATTCATCTCTCACGTGCGTACTACCTTCGTGGTCCTCATCTTCAATTGCAGGGTAATTATCATCCCCAGAGTTTCGAAACATGAACTTTTGATATTCCGCTCTATTGGAATAAGAAAACAAAGGCGCTTCGACTGCTTTAGAGTAGCCCATTTCATCTCTAGAAATCCAATCTAAACTCCGATGATCTAACACCCATGAATCTTGTCCATGCCGATTGAGGCTACCAAAAGAAGTGGCAGTTCTTTCTTTATTTACATCAAAATATTCGATGGAGCCAATTGGTAATAATTGACCAAACCCATTTGCTAAATTGGTCACTCTATTAGCCGCTACAGAAAACACCGCTAAACTGTAATCTTCATCAATCAAATAGGTATTGAATTCCATTTTACCAGGATAAATGGAAGCATCATTGCTAAAAGCCTGTGCTTTGACGACTTGCGTCTTCTCCACCGTCAATGGCATTGTGTAGATTGAAGATTCTATCGTGGGATTCCCTCCATCTATAGTATATCGAAGTACTGAATTGGGTTCATTATTAGTAATAGAAACAGTTTGTGTCCCCGTATAATATCCTGCTGCTAAACTCATACTTGGTGTAGCAGTATATCCTTTAATCATTGGCGCATTATCATTGGATGCACCAAATGTTGGTGCCGTAGCAATTGCCCATTCCATACCTCCATCACTAATCCTACAATGGGAATGCTCGACCATGGTCAAACCCAAATCCTGTTGGTCTTGAATCATGCCTGCTACATCTGCTAAAACAACTACATCACTTCCTTTAGTTTGGGTTAATTTAAAATTGGTGTGATATTCTCCATTCACAACCACATCTCTACCTGAACACAGAAACACTAAAAATCCTTTGGCAGGAATAGTTGTCCCTGATGGAATTGGCCATTTGGTAGCATTTGTTTCCTTATCTGAGAGGTGCCAGCCGCTTAAGTCTATGGCTGAATTACTGGTATTATGTAATTCAATCCAGTCTTCAGTTTTGCCAAAACTATCTTTGAATTTATGAAGGTTGGAAGCAGAGTATTCGTTGATAACAACTTGTGCGGAAAGATTAATCGATAACTGTATTGCTAAGCAGCAAAAGAGTATTTTTTTTAGCATGGTAGGGTGATGTGTTAAATTGTTCAGTAAGAGTTTGTGTAAAAAGCCTTTTCATTAAATGAAATCTAATGTATAATTAGGTAATTTAGGTTTAATTGTTTGATGGTTCGTATCACTGTAACACAGCAACCATTTAACAATCAAACCAT
>CAYMSC010000232.1:2916-4299 GCA_964392805.1 uncultured Saprospiraceae bacterium | reverse complement strand
AAAAAAGTTATAAAGATGATTTTTATAATTTGGCATCTTTTTACACAACCACAATATTTATAGTTTTATACCTATGGTCAATTGACTATTAAAAATTATGGGTTTTAGAACCACGTCATTTTCTTTGCTCCAATTTTTCAAGTTTCCTATTCCAGATAACTGTGCTCCAATATAATACTTTTCAGAAATATGATAATTTAGATCAAAAGAACCAAGCGCACCAATCTCAAAACCAGATTGATATATTGGGTTACTGGCATTATAGTCTTGAATCGTGCTATTAATCGTTTTACCCGCTGTTTTTGTACTTAAAGTCAACATCGTTCCTACCCCAAAGGCGTATTCCATTTTCCTTTTCCTTAAGCTATATTTGACCATTAAAGGTACGGACCATTTTTGGAAAGTATTATAATGAATGACCGTACGTTGTCGATTTACATTAACCATTCTATCGCCATAAATTAGCGTAGAATCTCCCGTAACCGTATTTACTTGAATTTCAACGAGCACATCGTTTTTGACTCTTTCATAGGTGTCCGTTTCATTATAATTGAATTTACTATAGTACTTACTATTCATTACACCTGTTCCTATCGACCATTTTGGATGTAATCGATAGTCGAATTGTAACGAATAGGTATTTCCTGTTAAGGCTTTTTCATAAAGCGCTCTTTCTTGGCTTGCACTAGAATTGCCCCAATTGGGTGTCCAATAATTCAGCCCAATCCCAATAGCCATAGAAAAACGAGAAGTATATTCCGTTTCTTCTACAGCTAAAGGATTGCTTAATGATAATGGATTAATGGTAGATAAGCTCAAATCATGTAAAACTTCAAAGTACTTTTTATCTAAAGCATTTAAAGTCCTCATTGTTTTATCGCTTTTGGTACGAATGTGTTTACTTGCCGTTTTTACGGAACTTAGGTTGTTGTTAAATGCAGTAGGTGAAGCGGTCTCAAAAGACCGCTCTACCTCTTTAATGTTCTGTAAACTATTATTAACTTGATTAGAAATTTCAACTGTATTTTTTTTAGTAGTTACACTGCTATTTTTGGCGTCGCTTAGTATGTTATGTTCCTTTTGAATCTCTATTGTTTTTTTAGTTCCTCTTTGACTATTTGTAGCCTTATCTTTTATTTCGATATTAGTTTCAGTTATCGAATTAGTGTTAGATTTTAGTTTCACCCCAATTGGCACCAATTCTTTTTTAACATTAATCAAGTCAGTCGGGTGATTTTCGTTCGTATTTAAGGTAGAGATAGTTACTTTTTCAGAAATCAATTGTTCTTCCTTTGATAATTTATCCTCTATACTAAAAGGTTTTATCAACTGATTGGAAGAAGAAAGATTATTGATTAATTCTTGATTATGCTCTATGGTTTG
>CAYMSC010000232.1:0-2816 GCA_964392805.1 uncultured Saprospiraceae bacterium | reverse complement strand
TTCTTGATTATGCTCTATGGTTTGATGTCCGTCCTTTAAAAAGTTAAATAACACACTTAGCCCTAACATAGTGACCATTCCTAGTAAGAAAAAGACCAATTTCCCAAATCGGTTTTTTCCAGATTTTGATTCTGCTTTATTAGCCATCTTCTCAAAGATACCTTCCTGCATATCTTCCCAACCAAACCCCTCAGGCAAGGAGCTTTCTTCCCGCAATTTACCTTTCATTTTATCAAAGGGTTCCATAAACCATATCTTTAGTATTAGGAAATATATTCTTTCTAATCCACTTAATGGCCCTAAATAATTGGGACCGCGAAGTGTCGGGTGTGATATCCAAAAGTTCGCTAATTTCTTTGTGACTATATTCTTCTATAACCGATAACAAGAAAATAGTCCGATAACCTTTTGGCATGTTGACCAATAATTGTTCAATTTCTGCTTTGCTCAATTGGTCCAAATAAGCAAAAGAATGTTCTTCAAAATTAGGGGTAATCGCCTCTTCTAGGCGCATACTAAAATTAATCGTTCGTTTCAATAATGTGGCACATCGATTCGCAGTAATTCGGCTTATCCAACTTTTAAATTGTCCTCTTTGCGGGTCATATTTTTCTAAAGACGAAAAGATATGTGAGAAAGCCTCTTGCATTGCATCTTTACGATAACTTTCATCAACAATGTAACTCTTGATAATAGTGTATACATACGGAGCACAGGCTTCGTATAATTGCCGCTGGGCTATTCTATCCCTGGCAATACAACTATTTATCAAGTCTATGGATACCATATATTACTAACCGAAAGTTTGATTATTGTTTTTAAATTTAGTAAAGAGAGGAGGTTCATAAATCTATCAACCTCCTCGTCTCTTTAATTTCTTATAGTCCGTCTTCACATGCTTCTAACACCTCAAATATTTCTTCAATATTATTAATCGAAGTTACTTCATCACTTGATTGTGGGGTAATATCTACAGGATAAATTAAGTCTACTACCTCTAGAATCTCTAATTGGAAAACTTCCTCCACATTATTAAATACTATCGTTTGAGTAGTCCCTTCTGCATCTAGATAGGTACCACTAATAGGATAATGAATCGTGTAACAAACAGCAGTAGAATCTTCCCCAAACGGTTGAGAAAAGATCGCTAATAAAAAGAGGTCGCTATCCTGTCCTCCTCCTGGGTTCCATGGGTATTCATAACATTGTTCCAACACACCATCTAATTCCTCTCTTGAATTTACGATTACTTGCTCCCCTTCTGAACTGGTCAAAGTTAATGGATATGCATAATCCACTAATTCTCCTTGTAACATCAACTCACAAAGCTCTTCATGATTGTTGACTACTTTTTCGACACCATTACCAACGATTACGGTCATTGGGAAATTGACTTGAAAACAGCCTATATATTCAAATCCACCTTCCCAATCCCAAGCTGTTGAATCTTCGTAGTATTCATTACAAGAAAATAAAGTATTAAATAATTCATCCACATTGGCAACTGAAATGACTGTTTCGCCATCTGTCAAACTAATAGGAAAATGAAAATAGACTTCTTTTTCAATTAATACCTCAATGAACGCTGCTTCATCTGCTACGGTAATAATACTTCCGTCCGCAGGGTCTTCTAAAGAGATTGGATAAACAGTTTTATAACAAGAATTTTCATCGTCTATCAAATAAGCTGGAAAAATAAATTCGTCCCAACCGCCATCAGGAATACATTCCGCAAAAAGTTCTCCTAATTCCTCACTATTTGTTATTTCACTGATTTCTTCGTTCACTCTAACACTTATCGGATATACAAAATCTACAATATAGACCGTAGTATCCCACTCTTCAAACAATAAAGTATTAAAAGCTTCTTCATTTTCTACTTCATGTGTTACTTCTTCACTATCCACTAAACTGAATGGAAATATAATTTCAATACAATCTAAATTAAGTCCATCAGCTGCGGCTTCCGTTGAATTCTCGCTAGACGCTCTACCTAATAGAGCATTTGCGGGCGGTGGAGGGGTAATAGTCGTTGTTGTCGGTGTAAAAGTGTCTTCTGTTTCTACAATCGTATCTATATTTTCTTTTTGACAACTTGTTATTACTAAGAGGGAAAATAAGCAAAACAAGGTCCACGCAAAAAATCTTTTCATTTTCTTTAAATTTTTAATTTTTAATTTTTTGTATTCAATAAGCGACTGGATTTTGGAATTCCATCTATTATTCTCCTACTTTTCTATTTGCGTTGCATCCAATTGAATAAAAATTTAAAAAAAGTATGGCAAGTGCGGATAACACTTGCCATTCCAGTCGCTTGTAATTAGGTAGCAATGAAGTCATTTGGGCTCCAGCTATCTATTATTATCAACTAAGGGCTTTTCCGTTGCAACTAAATTAATTTTATTTTTTTGTGATTATGTACCAGAAGATGCTATTTAAGAATATATTCACTGCTATAAAATACCGAACACTATCACAACCACAGCCAATATTTATCGAATGATTCCAAAAGATAGAGAGCGGTGGACCAAAAATTATTTAGGTAAAAAAGTCGATATTCCGACCTGTATCATTCACGGTATTTTAGACCCCGTGATTATTAAAGAATATATCATTGGAGTAGAAGATTATTACAAAGATATCCAAGTCACTCGACTGAAAGGTGGTCATTTTATTTTAGATGAACAACCAGAAGCTGTCGGGAAAGCAATGACTGAATTTTTATTAAATGATGAGAAATAAATGATGCATTTACTTTTGCTAAACCATTTTCAGTCAACCAAACTTAACAAAAAAGTAATTCATGGAAAAGCTAA
>CAYMSC010000231.1:1664-9639 GCA_964392805.1 uncultured Saprospiraceae bacterium | reverse complement strand
GGCTAAAGGTCCAACAATAAGCATCATAATTAAAAATCGGGAAAAAACGGTCAATCTTGCTTTTCTAGCCATAGTTAATATAATTTTTATGGTAATTTTGTTTTTTGCGCGCTTATAAAGTCCCGCAAATTTTACTTTATCTAAAGATGCAATTTTCTGGCACAATATTACAGCTTTATTCTACTGAATTTCCTCTTTTTAAGACAAAAGTGAAGTATGAAGTATAAAGTAGTAGGTATAAAGTAATAAGGCATACACAGGCATTGACAAACAATCGATTGAAATACTTAATGGCACACTCTATTTTATTTCTTTCATAAAGAAGTATTAGGAACTCTGAAAAAGTAATTAGATAGTAATTTAGTAATAACGAAAAAATAACTTCCGCATTTGATTTTTCAATTGAATGTTTTTATCATAGGTTTTCAACCCATTACAAAAAAATCCATTTGAAAAATGCGGAACTTATTTTTTCGTCGCCTCTTAGGAAATAAAAATATGACCGAAGTTTTAATTTTTGATACCCTCAGAACGCCTTTAGGTAAAGGTAATGAAGCAGGCGCTTTATTTGAGGTACGCCCAATTGATTTATTAAGTAAGTGCTTAGTCGCCTTGCAAAAACGGAATCAATTAGATACTAAAGAAGTAGAAGATTTAATTATTGGTTGTGTCATTCCCACAGGAGGGCAAGCCGATAATATTGCTAAAACGGCATTATTGCATGCAGGTTGGTCTCCAAGTATTCCGGGCATACAAATTAATCGGTTTCAAGCCTCTGGATTAACAGCGATTGGTCTAGCTGCCGCTAAGATAAAATCGGACTGGGCATCTTTAATAGTTGCTGGTGGTTTGGAAAGTATGAGCAGAATACATCGAGCGGATAATCGTGGAGCAATTTCCAATGCACCAGATATTATGAATAAAATTGGGTCTATTCCTATTGGTGTGGCAGCCGACTTAATGGGAACGCTTGAAGGATTCACAAAAGAGCAATTAGATAATTTTGCGTTAAAATCTATCAAAAAAGCAAATGTCGCTATCAAAAAAGGATATTTTAAAAAAACGATTCTACCTATTTATGACCAAAATAAAATTCCCATTTTAGAAGAAGATGAAACCATTAATGTTGATTTAACGAATGAACTTCTAGCAACTGCTACGCCTATTTTTCCAAAAAATAATCGAGTAGGCTTTGAAGCAATCGCTTTTAAAAAATATCCATTGGTAGAACAAATTTTGCCTATGCACAGCCAAGAAAATAGTGCAAAATCAGCAGATAATGCGACTATTACTTTAATAGGAAATGCTGCAAAGGGAAAAGCATTGGGATTAAAAGCTAGAGCAAAAATAATTGCCACCAAAACACTTAGTACGGATTTAACGATTACGCATAAAGGTGGGGTTGCAGCAGCACAAGCAGTTTTGGAAATAGCAAAATTAAAACCAAAAGACATTGATCTTTGGTATGTCAATGAATCCTTTGCCGCCCCTGCCCTACTCTTCCAACAGACATTCAAGATTCCAGATAAAAAATTTAATCCATGTGGCGGCAATATCGCCTTTGGAGACGCACTTGGTGCTAACGGAAGCCTGTTATTAGGCATGCTGATAGATGAATTAGAGCGACAAAAACTAAAAAAGGGTTTGATAGCTATCAGTGCAGAAGGAGGAATAGGGACCAGTATGATTATTGAAATTGTGTAATTAATAGGGTGTTAGGTTTTAGGTATCAGGTGTCAAGTTAAATTTGCCCCACCTGACACCTGATACCTAACACCCGACACCTCTTAGAAATGATAAAATATAAAAAAGATACCGACAATATAGTAACGTTGACTTTGGACATGGGTGACCGCCAACTCAATTTAGTCAATCATGAAATGTATCAATTTTTCAAACCAGTATTGACGCACTTGCAAAAGGAAAAAGCCAAAGGTTTATTAAAAGGGATAATTTTCACTTCTGCTAAGAAAAATTTCTTAGAAGGAGGCGAGTTAGACTATTTGCAAACAAGTGTAGATGTCAAAGAAATTTATGAACATTCCCTTACGCTCAATAAATTTTTTAGAGCATTAGAATACCCAGGAGTTCCAGTGGTTGCCGCCATCAATGGTAATGCTTTAGGAACAGGTTTTGAATTTGCATTGGCTTGTCACCGTCGAATAGTCATTGATGACTCTAAAATTCGTTTAGGGCATCCAGAAGTTAGCGTCGGCTTAATGCCCGGCAATGGAGGCATTACTCGTTTATTGTGGCTACTAGGACTCGAAAAGGCATATACTATTCTTACGAATGGTAAAAAGTATCGACCGAAAGAAGCATTGCAAGTTGGCATTATAGATGAAATTGCCAAAGACCAAAAAACAATGATGGAGCAGGCAAAAAAATGGCTCTTAGAAAATAAAGAAGGAAGAAGGCGATGGGATTTAGCAGGTGAAAGTATCCCAGAAGGCACCGCCAAAGACCCTAAAATAGCGCAGGTCATCCAAAAATTAGCGGCCAAATTATCTAAAGAAACTTATAATAATTACCCTGCCCCTCAATTCATTTTAAATACCTTAGTTGAAGCCTCTAAGGTCAATTTTGATATAGCTACAAAAATAGAGAGTCGCTACTTTACAGAATTAGTCTTGCGGCCAGAAACCAGAAATATGATTAGTACCTTTTGGTATGATTATAATGCCATCAAAAAAGGAATTAATCGACCCAAAGGATTTGGTAAATTCAGGGCGAAACAAGTTGGCGTTATCGGTGCGGGAAGAATGGGTTCAGGCATCACCTTTAATTGTGTCAAAAAAGGGTTAAAAGTTGTCTTAAAAGATGTTTCTAAACCTATAGCAGAATTGGGTAAGCAATATTCAAAAGAGCAATTAACTATAATGGTAGCGCAAGGGACTATTTCAGCAGAAGAAAAAGAACAACTCTACGCAAATATCATCACCTCCGCCAGCCCAAAAGATTTTGAAAATTGTGACTTGATAATAGAAGCCGTTTATGAAAATGAAATGGTCAAATCCAAGGCACTTAAAGATTCCGAGCAATATATAGATGAGTATGCCATTTTTGCGACAAACACCCTTTCCATTCCAATTACTAAATTAGCAAAATCTTCTTTTCGTCCAGAAAATTATGTCGGATTACATTTTTTCTATCCTGTAGAAAAAGTGCCTTTGGTAGAAATCGTAAGAGGTAAACACACTTCTGATGAAACCATAGCTAGAGCATTTGACTTTGTGAGAACGATGGGCAAAATTCCAATCGTTGTAAAAGATGCTTGGGGCTTCTTTGTTGCTAGAGTACAAAATACCTATATTTTAGAAGGCATCACACTATTACAAGAAGGTTATCCTCCTGCCCTGATAGAAAATTTAGGCTTACAAGCAGGAATGCCCAAAGGAGCATTGGCTTTTGCAGATGATTTATCGTTAAGAATGGTCTTAAAATTTGAAAATCAAGCAGCAGCACATTATGGAAGTCAATATGTACCACATCCTTCTGTGGCGACCCTAAAGAAGATGATTGATGACTTAGACCGCTCTGGAAAATTTAAGCAAGCAGGTTTTTATGATTATCATGTTGAAAATAAGCAGTTATGGGTTGGGCTAAAAGATCATTTTCCAACTAATCAAACAGATTTTGACGTAGAAATAATCAAAGAGAGATTACTTTTTGCACAGGTGATTGAGGCGATATGGTGTCTACAAGAAAAAGTGATTTCGTCTGTTCCAGAAGCTAATTTAGGTAGTATCCATGGATGGGGGTTTCCAGCTTTTACAGGAGGTATTTTCCAGTATGTAAATAATTATGGTTTTGATAAATTTATCAAACGATGTGAGCAATTTAACAAAAGTTATGGGCCTAGGTTTAGAGTACCTAAGATTCTAAAAACAATGAAAAAAGAAGGGAAAGTTTTTGTATGATAATTTTGTCTGAAGGCTTAATTATCTAGTAGTAAGTCAATATTAAAAAGGAAAAATTAAAAGTAGGTAGAAAAAAATAAAGTGAGGCACTCTCGTGCCTCACCTTGAATGAGATAAACAAAAAAGGCTAAAAGTAAACAAATGTTTCATCTTACGTTATATCGAAAAATAACATGCAATTTGATAGTCATTCATTTTCTAATCTTTCACACAAAATCATTCTACACTATTAGAAACAAGGACTTTATATATAAATATAATTTTACATTATAGTAATTTGGAAGAAGTAATGCAAGTTTGGATTATATTTACTGGATAGCTTTCTTAAAGATTCACTAATGCAGTAAAATTTAAAATATATTTTTAATTATGTTTAATTAAGAACATGTTTTAACTCGCGGCGGATGCACGGGCAACGTTACCTGTTGGTTGTTGCGACTGTAGTAAGGTAGTGTATTTTTTAAGTGCACCTTTTTTCAAAATCTTACAAGCTGCTGGATCAAAGTATAACATACGTAATAATTCTGCAAAATCTCCAATACTTTGACCTGTTGACATATAATCAATAAGCATGCCACAAGTTAAATCAATTATAGCTTCTCTTTCAGCCCCTCGATAACTTAACACTGGCAAACCTTTTGACAAAGCTTGCATAATACTATTATAAGTATTGCGTTTTGCTGGCATGAGCAAAAAATTAGCTTGATGAAATGCTTCTTCAACTTTTTCCATCCTTTTCCAATTAATTACCTTTACAATAGGTTTAATATTAAGTTTTTCAGACCAATGTAAAACAGGAATCGTATAACCTCCCTTATCAATAAAAATCAATTTGATTTGCTTTTGGTGTTTTGGTGTCAAATCGTGGTAAAATTCCGCAAATGAATTCATTACAATTTCTACACCTGCTTCAAAGGCTAAGTCGCTAACAGCTAAAATGGTAAATGGGTACATAGGTTTTTAATCACTTTTTCTTAATAAAATATAGCACGAGACCTAGATGCAACGCATCATTATAGATTAGAAGGCAATTTATAGCATTCCAAAAAAAGTTGGGTTATAACTGATGGGAAGAGTCAGCTAAAATTTTTAGTGCAAGAAAAATCTATTACTTGTGTGGGTAGAATCTATTGAGTCGATTTGTCAGAAATTAAAATTCTTCATTACATTTATTGCCTGTGCGTGGGAGGATGTATATACAGCAAGTTGCAGCTTTCTTTCTATATAAGTTGAATTAAAAACCTTTTTTTGTGACGCACAATTCAAAAAAAAATAGCTTAACTAGTTATTTTTAATATAAATATTAAAACATATTTATAAATAAAAAAAATGTATTTTACTGACAATCAACGCTATTTTTTTATCATCAAAAGAATCAACACCTTATCAAATTAATATTTAAAATTAATCTTAAAATTATAGTGACAGAAAAACGACAGAAAGAACGATTGCTCCTAAGGAACAATTCCTAGTAAATCCGATACAAATCATTGCAAAGTCTTTTGAAATTAAGGTCGCACTTTCTACAAAATTACGCTATATTTGCGCTTTCAATTTTTAAAGCAATAAAATCCATATAATTTAAAATCCATATTCAATGAATTTACACGAATATCAGGGAAAGAATCTGTTAAAAAGCTTTGGCGTTACAATCCAAGAAGGCATTGTAGCAGAAACTGCAAAAGATGCAGTAGCTGCTTATAAACAATTACAAAAAGACACAGGTACAGAATGGGCAGTTGTTAAAGCACAAATACACGCAGGTGGCCGTGGAAAAGGAGGTGGTGTAAAGATTGCAAAAAATGAAGCGGATGTGAAAGAAATATCGGGTAATATCATTGGAATGATGTTAAAAACACCACAAACGCCAGGCGGTGTAGATGGTCCCGGTAAATTGGTTAGCAAAGTATTAATTGCAGAAGATGTATACGCACCTGATTTCGATGCTTGTATAGAATTTTATATTTCCATTTTAATGGATAGAGAGCGTAAGCAAAACGTAATTATCTATTCTACTGAAGGAGGAATGGATATTGAAGAAGTTGCAGAAAATACACCTAATTTAGTACACAAAGAATATATTGACCCAACTTTAGGCTTACAGGGTTTTCAAACTAGAAAGGTAGCCTTCAATCTTGGTTTAACTGGAGTTGCTTTCAAAGGCATGACAAAATTCATCGCTAACTTATATAAAGCATTCGTTCAGTCTGATGCGGCTATGTTTGAAATCAATCCTTGTATCAAAACAGGAGATGATAGAATTATAGCAGTTGACTGTAAAGTAAGTTTAGATGATAACGCTTTATTCCGTCACCCTGATTTAGCCGAACTAAGAGATACTAGCGAAGAAGACCCAACGGAAGTAGAAGCTAAAGCAGTTGGCTTAAACTATGTAAAATTAGACGGAAACGTTGGTTGCATGGTAAATGGTGCAGGATTGGCAATGGCAACCATGGATATTATTAAATTATCTGGTGGTGACCCTGCTAACTTCCTAGATGTTGGAGGTACAGCTGATGCGGCAAGAGTAGAGCAAGCTTTCAAAATCATTTTGAAAGACCCTAACGTAAAAGCAATTTTAATCAATATTTTTGGTGGTATCGTACGTTGTGACCGTGTGGCGCAAGGAGTAGTTGATGCTTACAAAAATATGGGTAATATCAAAGTGCCGATTATCGTAAGATTACAAGGTACGAATGCAGATATAGCGAAAAAGATTATTGACGAATCTGGTTTGGAAGTAAAGTCTGCTACTTTATTAAAAGAAGCGGCTGATGCAGTTAAGGCTGTTTTAGCTTAAAATGATACTCGGTTTACAGTACATGGCTCACAGTAGGCTTTCGATATAAAAAAGCAAGTTCGATTGATTTCGGGCTTGCTTTTTTTGTTTACTTTTTTCTTATTCGGCATTATTAGGAGGATAGAATCACCTCCGTTAGCCATCCCATCCACATGCGGTTCACAAACAGCGTTTGTTCATGTGTTCCAATCCTCCTAGCTGTACTACCTATTTTTTATAAAAGACTTTATTTCTAATATAAAAACCTATTTCTTCAATAGTCGATTCCCCGTCAACTTCTCCACCACCTCTTTCCGCATTCTAGTACTAATCGGTAATAATTTATCTGCAATAGATACCTGATTGCCTATAATTTTTTCTACTTTATCTTTAGCTACAACAAATGATTTATGAACTTTGATGAACGCTGTTTCTGATAATAAATCAAAGATATTTTTCAGTGGTACTAAAGCCATAATTTTCTCTTTAGTCGTATGAAAAATGATATAGTTCTGCATACCTTCGACGTATAGAATCTCCTTGATATTAAGCTTAACTAATTGTTTATCTGTTTTTACAAAAATATAGGGGGCTTCCTTCTGTTTTCCCCTATCTTGTTTATTGGGTGCTAATAGGCGTAAAGCTTTATTAGTCGCTAATAAAAATCTATCAAAAGAAATTGGTTTCAATAAATAATCAATCACATCAAATTGATAGCCTTCTAAAGCATATTCAGAATAAGCAGTAGTGAAAATAACTGCAGGAGGATTGGCAGTGGTTTTCAAAAAATCAATTCCTGATAGCATTGGCATTTCAATGTCTAAAAATAATAAATCAATTGTTTGTTCTGTTAAAATCGTATTGGCTTGCATGGCATTCTTGCAAATACCCTTTAAATCTAGGAAGTCAATTTGTTGGACATAATTTTCTAAGCCTTGGCGAGCAATTGGTTCGTCGTCTATGATTAGGCAAGTTAGTTGATTCATTTATCTTTTGGTTTGCTTATTTTAAAGTCAAGCTCATTTTTATGACAAAATGGTCTGTTTCTCTTATAATAGCTAAATCATGCCGATTAGGAAAAAGTAAGGCTAAACGTTTTTTTACATTCGCAATTCCAATTCCGCCATTGCTAACTACTCCATTTTCATCGACTGTATTATAGGCTTCAAAATGAAGTTCCTCTTCTTCTGGATGTAAATGAATTTTAATGGTAATATTATTTTTTTCTCCATCATCCTGATTACTCACATACTTAAAAGCGTTTTCTATAAAAGGC
>CAYMSC010000231.1:0-1564 GCA_964392805.1 uncultured Saprospiraceae bacterium | reverse complement strand
ATACCATTGAATAAAAAATGAGGATTTATTTGGGCTTTCAGGAATTTTAGTTCTGCGTTTAATTTTTCTTTTTCTAATTTTTCTTTTGTTTTCTGATAGTCTAAATATTGCAAAACAAATATTAAAACAAAAGAAATGAAAACATAAAAAGTATGAATAACAAAATGTTGTATTACCCAATCAAATAAGACAAACGTTGAGCTTCCAAACTCAGTATAGTATTCTTCTAAAACTGGTAATAAACCTAAGTAATTGGCTAGTTGTAAATCAGCTATACTTTCAAATAAAGCAGTACTAAATATTAAACAAATAACTAATAACCAATAAGTAGATAGTCTTATCTTTTTTTGTTGATAACGAGGAAATAAAAATAGTGCATTGGTATATAATACAATTGCATTAAAAAAATGCCCTAGCCACAAAGATGGATAATAAGTCCCATCTTTAGTATTAAATGGAATATTCTCCCAGTCAAATGAATAGCCAAATAGAAAGACAACACCCCAAAAAATAAGATTAACACTAATGATACCAATTATAGTAATCCTATTCAAATAGGTTTTGTCCGCAATTACTTCCACTAAATATCCTAAAAAACCAACTAGTACTCCTCCAGATATTAAAATAGTTATCCGCTCTTTGGTCATACTACCTCCATAGCCTAATAGATACCCCAAAGACCAAAAAATCAGTAGTGGCAATATAGGTAATAAAGCATAATAATACGATTTTAAAAATTTTATCATTGTGTTCTTTAAAATGAAATTTTAATCTAACTATTTTTTCGACGACTCTAAGTCGTATTTAGAAATCCGTAAAAAATCCGCTGCCAACTCATCTTAACGGTTCACAAACAGCGTTTGTTCATGCCTAATCCGTACAACCTATCCTACTAGTTTAGCAAGTCAATCCTTCTAAAATATTTTTCTTATTTTTTATCTGTACCCATCGAAACTTGTCCTCGATTCATCGGGATTCATTTGTCGACATCTATTACACCTTAGACCATAGAAAATAGTTAATGATAATCAATAACTTATGCTTGTGTCGATGTTTGAAGATGAAATCTTCAAACCAATATTTTTAACGTTTTCAACGTGTCTAGCTTTAAAAAATAGCTATTTCAAATCATTAGCCTGACGGCTTACACCTTAGACTTTACAAATCTTTTCTTAAACGTATCTATCAACAACCAAACACACCCAAGGAAAAAACCACCCACAATACAAATAATTATTCGTTCCATATTCATCATACTTTCATCGCCCATCAAATATCTGATTACAGAAATAATCAATAATAAAGCAATTGGCTGAAATGCGTAGTAAAATACTTTTAAAATTTTCATCATTAAGATTTTAAGGGTTAATAATCAATTTTTTGTTTTCTATTTTGATAGCCATCCCATAAACATCGAATACAGCCAGTTAATCCTCCAAAAAAAATGGCCATCAATACTTGGGCGGCATCTATATTTTGTCCATTTGTCCAAGATGGTAGGAATAAAATGGCTAACATTGGTAATATAAAATAGCGAAAGATTTTTGTTGGTTTCATGATTAAG
>CAYMSC010000230.1:0-9654 GCA_964392805.1 uncultured Saprospiraceae bacterium | reverse complement strand
CTAGCATTTTTTCCGCATTCCTATTCCATAGGGCTTTCGCCCCATGTTAATATATGTCGCACCTTTGGTGCTTGTGCGTAACATCAGTTATTAATACTATCTAATATCCGTGTCCCTTTAATAATCTGTGGTAGAAATATTTACCACGGATTATTAAAGGGACACGGATATTAGGTAAAATAAATGTTAAAAAAGCGATTCACAAAAGTTTAAAAATTCATTTTAATTTAACCCACCAAATAATATTAGCCCATAATCTAAAATAAGCATCAAAAAAGATAGTACTATCTAAACGCAACCTTTTTTTATTAGGCACTAATTTTATTCAACTAATTATTAGTCAACTAATTAACTATTTTATCCCTAAGTATCTTATCTTTGCGAGAATTTTGCACTAACCAATCAACTTTTTCCTTTAAAATCTAAAATCTGGTATCCATGCCTAAGGATAATTCGATAAAATCGATACTCATTATTGGAAGCGGACCGATAATTATTGGTCAAGCCTGTGAATTTGATTATTCTGGAACACAAGCTTCTCGCTCTCTTCGAGAAGAAGGAATTGAAGTAACACTTATCAATTCCAATCCTGCTACCATTATGACGGATCCCGTCACGGCAGACCACATTTATCTATTACCATTAACCGTAGAAAGTCTGGATAAAATCTTGACAGAACGTCAGATAGATGCCGTCCTACCAACAATGGGTGGACAAACAGCTTTAAACTTAGCTATTGAGGCTGGAAAGCAAGGCTTGTGGGAAAAACATAACACTCGCTTAATTGGAGTAGATTTAGATGCGATTGAATTAGCAGAAAATAGAGAAGCTTTTCGTCAGTTGATGATTGAAATAGGATTGAGTGTTGCTCCTTCTTATATCGCTAACTCTTTCTTAGAAGGAAAAGAAGCTGCACAAAAAATTGGCTTTCCATTAGTAATCCGACCTTCCTATACGCTAGGTGGATTTGGTGGTGGATTTGTGCATAAAAAAGAAGATTTCGATGAATTCTTAAGAAGAGGATTAGATGCTTCTCCAACGAGAGAAGTATTAGTGGAAAAAGCAGTATTGGGTTGGAAAGAATACGAATTAGAATTGCTGAGAGATAGTAATGACAATGTCGTAATTATCTGTGTGGTCGAAAATTTTGACCCAATGGGCATTCACACTGGAGATAGTATTACCGTAGCGCCAGCAATGACACTTTCTGATACTGCCTACCAAAGAATGCGGAATGAAGCCATTCATGCAATGCGGTCCTTAGGAAACTTTGCAGGTGGTTGTAATATTCAATTTTCGGTTGACCCTGTAACAGAAGATATGATTGTGATAGAGATTAACCCAAGGGTATCTCGTTCTTCTGCATTGGCGAGTAAAGCTACAGGATATCCAATTGCCAAAATTGCATCCAAGTTAGCGATTGGTTATAGCTTAGATGAATTAAAAAATCAAATTACAGGGAATACCTCTGCTTATTTTGAGCCGACTTTGGATTATGTGATTGTCAAAATGCCAAGATGGAATTTCGAGAAATTCCAAGGGGCTGATGACAAATTAGGCTTACAAATGAAATCTGTAGGGGAAGTCATGGCAATTGGCCGTAACTTCTTAGAAGCATTACAAAAAGCCTGTCAATCGCAAGAAAATAATCGCTCTGGTTTAGGAGCAGATAAAAAAGAATGGATTAGAACAGATGATATTTTAAAGAGATTAGAACATGCTAGTGATGACCGACTATTTAGAGTAAAAGATGCTTTAAGATTAGGCGTACCAGAAAGAACGGTACATAAATTAACAAAGATTGACCCTTGGTATTTAAAGCAAATCAAGCGTTTGGTTAAATACGATGAGCAAATTGCCCGCTTTAATGTACCAGAAGATATTCCAGAAACTTTCTTCCGAGAAGTCAAAGAAGTAGGATATTCTGATGCGCAGATTGCTTGGTTGATGCGGATTGACGATGAAGATTTAATCACTAAGCAAAGAAAGAAATTAGGTATTCGACGGACTTATAAAATGGTAGATACTTGTGCAGCAGAATTCGAAGCACAAACACCTTACTTCTACTCTACTTTTGATAAAGAAAATGAAAGTATTTCTTCTGACAGAAAGAAAATCATTGTTTTAGGTTCTGGTCCAAATAGAATTGGACAAGGAATAGAATTTGATTACTGTTGTGTACACGGTTTATTAGCGATTAAGGAAGCGGGGTATGAGGCGATTATGATTAATTGTAATCCTGAAACGGTTTCTACTGATTTTGATGTAGCTGATAAATTATACTTCGAGCCTGTATACTGGGAACACATCGAAGAAATCATCGAACATGAAAAGCCAGAAGGGATTATCGTGCAGTTAGGTGGTCAAACAGCCCTAAAGTTAGCAGAAAAATTCCACGAAAAAGGTATCAAAATTATTGGTTCTAGTTATGAATCATTGGATTTAGCAGAAGATAGAGGTGCTTTCTCTGATATGTTGAAAGAGCTAAAGATTCCTTATCCAAAATATGGCGCAGCAAATGATGCAGATGAGGCATTAGAAATTGCGAATCGGGTAACTTATCCAGTCCTAGTGCGCCCATCTTATGTATTGGGTGGACAACGAATGAGAATTGTGATTAATGATGAAGAATTAGAACGACAGGTATTGAGCATTTTCAAACACATGCCTGATAATAAAGTCTTAGTAGACCAATTTTTAGAAAGAGCAAAAGAAGCAGAGATTGATGCGATTTGTGATGGGGATGATGTACAAATCATGGGTATCATGGAACACATTGAACCTGCGGGTATTCACTCGGGCGATAGTTCTGCGGTGTTACCTCCATACAGCCTATCTGAGAATGTGTTGGATCAAATGCGGGAATATACCAAGCGATTAGCTTTTGCCTTAAAAATTAGAGGCTTAATCAATATTCAATTTGCCATCAAGGATGAAAAAGTATATGTAATTGAAGCCAATCCAAGAGGTTCTAGAACAACGCCGTTTATCGCAAAGGCTTATCAATATCCTTTCCTAAAAATGGCGACACAAGTTATGCTAGGAACGCATAAGATTAAAGACTTTAAAGTCGAAAAGAAATTGAAGGGCTATGCAATTAAAGTGCCTGTCTTTTCTTTTAATAAATTCCCAAATGTTGATAAAACATTAGGGCCTGAGATGAAATCTACTGGAGAAGCGATTCGATTTATTGACGATTTAAATGACCCATTCTTTAGAGAATTAGATAAAAATCGGTCAAGATATTTATCGAGATAAATAGAAATTTAATCTAAAATTTTAAATTTCAAATCTGAAAGTGCTAACAAGTAGTACTTCTTGATATGAATTAGCAAATATATTTTAGAGCGTACTTACTATAAAAGGTGTATTCGAAGTGTTCGGATACACCTTTTTTGTTGGGATATGCTTCGATTTTTTGGCTTTCTAATCAATTGTCCTATATTCGTTAGACAATTTAACGCTTCATGCTAGTTTTCATGCAATCATTGAAACTCAAGCAGCAATGGGTGATAAAACGCCAACTAGAGCTGCTCTTAAAAGATTGGTTCGCCAAGGTACAGACCGACACGAGGCAATCCATGCAGTCGTGAATGTCTTAATCAAATACTTTTGGGATGGCATGCAAACGGACACCTACGAAAATGGAACAGCCATGAATATTGCTTACGAAGAAGAAGTTAGAAATCTAACTTTACAAAAATATTATGATGAATTCGAATAACTTAATTAGGCTTATAATTTATACCTTTTTATTTCTAGTTAGTATCGCCTGTTCTAACGAACAAACAGAAACGGTTGAAGTTGATAAGCAACCACCCGTTATTGCCTCCTTCGAAAAATTAGATACTATCGCCACCAATGATTGGTGGAATCGACAAGCTAATCCAATTATCAATGTCAAAGTACCCAGAGAAGAAGTTGTCGCTTTTGGTATGTACACCGTTGCCAATAATATCTTAAAAATGACAGCGCAATTATTTCCGTTATATCCGAATGAAACTCGGACCGTTCGATTGGAAATAAAGGAAGGAAATGATTGGAAAGAAGTTCAGCAACAACAAGTAAATGATATTGGTTGGTCTGCTTTGTTTCGAGTAGAAAATTGGGATATGACGAAAAATGTAGCTTATCGCATTTTACATGGAGAAAAAGCCATGTTTGAAGGTTTAATAAGAAAAGACCCAAATAATAAAAATGAAATTAAACTAGCCGCTTTTTCTTGTAATAGCAACAAAGATAGAGGCGACAGAGCGAATTATATCCGCAATGTCAATCACCAAGACCCAGACTTACTCTTCTTTGCAGGCGACCAATCTTATGACCATAAAGAACATACTGCTGCTTGGCTAAAGTTTGGGATGCAGTTTAGGGATATTTTCCGAACTCGACCTTGCATTACCATTCCTGATGACCATGATATTGGGCAAGGGAATATTTGGGGAGAGTATGGCAAAAAAGCTTCCTCTCAAGCAGGCAATGATGGCGGTTATTTCTTTCATCCAGACTATGTTAAAATGGTCGAACGCTGCCAAACGGCTCATTTACCCGACCCTTATGACCCAACGCCTGTCCAACAAGGTATTGGAGTATATTATACCAATTTAATTATTGGTGGAGTAGATTTTGCCATTCTCGAAGACCGAAAATTTAAATCTGGACCAAAAGATAAAATTCCACAGCAAGGCCCTCGACCAGACCATATCCGCAATCCTGATTATGACCCTAAATCAGTCGATGTGGAAGGATTAGAATTATTGGGCGGAAGGCAATTACATTTTTTAGAGGATTGGGGAACTCAAAAAGAAGGTGTTAGTATGAAAGCTGTTTTATCGCAAACAGGTTTCTGTGGGGGTGCCCATTTACATGGGAAAAAAGAAAATCGGCTCCATGCTGATATGGATTCTAATGGTTGGCCGCAAACTGGCAGAAATAAAGCCTTAAAACTTATCAAAAAAGCGAATGCTGTACACATTGGCGGCGACCAACATTTAGCAACGGTTATTCATCATGGAACAGATGAGTTTGAAGATGGTCCTTGGGCATTTATTGTACCAGCACTTGTCAATAATTATTACAGTCGTTGGTGGTGGCCAGAGGATGAAAAAGCAGGTAAAAATAATAATGATAAACTACCATGGACAGGACAATATTTAGATGGCTTTAATAATAAAATTACGATGGAAGCTTATGTAAATCCAGAAAGTCCTTCTAGTGGGAGTGGATACGGTTTAATACGATTTGATAAAGCGGAACAAGTGGTTACATTTGAATGTTGGCCTAGAGAAGTAGATGTAACAAAAGCAGATGCGGAACAGTTTGTGGGGTGGCCTATTGAAGTGTCGCTTTAAGTACAGTTAAGTCTTATCCTCAATTAATTAGGATTCATTAGATTTTTAAAAAGAAAATAAAATTTATAGGTTGTACGGATTAGGCTGATCTAGCGGATTAAAAACGGATTTTCATAATGGCAAAAATCCGTTTTTAATCCGCCAAATCCGCTTCATCCGTACAACCTATTTTATAATACTTTGGTATTACAAAAAATCCGTTACAATCAGAAATGACTGCAACGGATTTTTCACTTTTACATTTAAAATTTTAGATTTCCTCCTACGTATCCAATTTCAACACCTGCAAAAACGCCTTCTGAGGCACTTCTACATTCCCAATCTGACGCATCTTTTTCTTACCCTTCTTCTGCTTCTCTAATAACTTCCGCTTCCGTGTAATATC
Source organism: uncultured Saprospiraceae bacterium (assembly GCA_964392805.1). Taxonomy (GTDB): domain Bacteria; phylum Bacteroidota; class Bacteroidia; order Chitinophagales; family Saprospiraceae; genus JAFMDF01. The sequence goes on along the minus strand of CAYMSC010000230.1, from coordinate 3,918 downwards.
ACCACCATAACATTTAGCCGTTACATCTTTCCGCAAAGCAGAGATAGTTTCTCTAGCAATAATTTTCGCACCAATAGACGCTTGAATGGCAATGACAAATTGTTGCCTTGGTAATAATTCTTTTAATCGCTTACAAATTTTACGACCAAAAGAAGCCGCTTTGGTTCTATGTACTAAAGCAGAAAGCGCATCGACCGCATCTCCATTCAACAAAATATCCATCTTCACTAAATCAGATGCTCTATAATCCTTTGGAGAATAATCAAAAGAGGCATAGCCTCTAGAAATAGATTTTAGCTTATCATAAAAATCAAAAACAATTTCTGCTAAAGGCAAATCAAATGTCAACTCCACTCTTTCTTGGGTCAAATAAAGTTGCTTAGTCAGCATCCCTCGCTTTTCCATCGCCAAGGTCATAATCGAACCAATATATTCTGGCTTCGTAATGATTTGTGCGACGATGAACGGTTCTTCTACTCTATCTAAACGAGTCGGGTCAGGCAATTCTGTTGGCGTATTCACCACATATTCCTTATCCTTTTTGTCATAAGCAAAATAAGATACGTTGGGTATCGTCGTAATGACTTCTTGTTCAAACTCTCTGGATAATCGTTCTTGAATAATTTCCAAGTGCAGCATTCCTAAGAATCCACAACGGAAACCAAAACCTAAGGCTACCGAAGTCTCTGGCTCGAAAACCAAAGAAGCATCATTCAATTGTAGCTTTTCTAAACTATCTCTTAAATCTTCAAAGTCGTCATTATCAATTGGGAATATACCTGCAAAAACCATTGGCTTTACATCTTCAAAACCATGGATTGGTTCTTCCGCTGGTTTTTCAACAGTCGTAATGGTATCCCCTACTTTAATCTCTTTAGAAATCTTCACCCCCGTAATGATATAGCCTACATCTCCTGTCCCAAGCATCTTTTTGGGAACTTGGTCCATTTGCAAAATGCCAATTTCATCGGCTACATATTCGTTATCCACGTTCATGAAGCGAACTTTATCGCCTTTTTTCATCACGCCATTCATAATTCTAAAATAGGCAATTACTCCTCGGTAAGCATTAAACATAGAATCAAAAATCAATGCTTGCAAGGGTGCTTCTGGGTCGCCTGACGGTGCAGGAACTTTATCCACGACTTCCGCCAATATGTTTTCTATCCCAATTCCCGTTTTTCCACTAGCATGAATAATGTCTTCCAAATCACAACCAATCAAATCAATAATTTGGTCCGATACTTCATCAATCATTGCTGATTCCATATCCACTTTATTCAAAATTGGAATGATTTCCAAATCATGCTCAATTGCCAAGTATAGATTGGAAATTGTCTGTGCCTGAATCCCTTGAGACGCATCTACCAATAATAAAGCCCCTTCACATGCTGCGATAGACCGAGAGACCTCATAGGAAAAATCTACGTGTCCTGGTGTATCAATCATATTGAAGGTATATTTCTCTCCATCTGTATGATTATAATACATTTGGATAGCATGACTTTTTATCGTAATTCCTCTTTCTCGCTCAATATCCATGTCATCCAATGCCTGCGATTTCATGTTTCGTTCAGAGATTGTTTGGGTAAACTCCAATAATCTATCAGACAAGGTACTCTTGCCATGGTCGATATGCGCTATTACACAAAAATTTCTAATATTTTTCATAGTCTGCAAAGATACGCTTTTTGTAAATGTGGCGAAAGAGGTAAACGCAGTAGTTACAATTTGTTTACAATAATATCGGTTAACTGATAGCACAAACTTTAGTTTGTTTGGGACGGGGTTGTGTAGAAAGTATTTTGACGCTGAAGGACGCTGATTTTTTATGACTTTTTTATGTTTTCTTGTGTTTCTTGTTCAAAAACATAATTTTTCGTAAGAAAACATAATTAATCATAACTTCAAACAGCGTCTTTCAGCGTCAAAAAACAAACAAGACTTTTTACACAACCCCTAGTTAAATATTACATTATTCATGTCTGAAGACATGTATCCCGAACAAACTAAAGTTTGCGCTACCAGTTATTTTACCAAAGCCGCTAAAGCCGCCTCTAATTCTTCAAATTCCACTCGATTAGCCAATATTTTTTTATCCTTATCCAAAAGGAAAACATTGGGTAAGCTATTTGGAGAATATTGACTTTCTACCGTCAAATCCTCCTCCCTGTCCATCACACAAGTCCAAGGCAATTTATTTTCTTTTAGATAAGCTTTCCAATATTCTTTTTTATCATCTGTACACACCGCAAATCCTTTTAACCCTTTTGATTCGTACTGTTTAAATAGTTCCACTACTTTGGGGGTAACCGTTCGACATTTATCACAAAGTGGACTAAAAAAATACAACATCGTATATTTTGCTTTTAAGCCATGTAAAGATTGAGGGGTATTATTTTGGTCTAATAAGTTGATATCAGGTGCAATATTTCCTACCAAAGTAGGTCGAAAATAATTTGCTTTTTGCGCTACCCTACTGAACGTGGCAACATCAATACCATTTTCTTCGGGTGTTGTAAAATAATTATCAAAAATATGGACAAACACCGCATCGGTTCCTTTGTTCTTAGTATTCTCAAATTTAGTCACTAACCAGCGTAAAGTATTTTGCATCATATCTCCATTGACTTTCGATTTATTCGCCAGTATATCTACTGATTCAATAAATCCTTCCACTCTTGGTGCGGTCAACCGTTCAAAGAAAAAATTGGCTTTAGTAGCAAATATTTTTGTTTGCAAAAGCCCTGATTCATTAAAATCAAAGTTATCCCAAAATTTATCTTTGACGTACTGCAAATAAATTGGATTGGTTTGATTATTTACTTGAACAGGAATATTGGAAGGTACTTCTGGTAATTCATTGGCTTCCATCAGCATACAGAAAAAACTTGTCGTATGCTTTTCCTTCAACTCCTCAACTTTATCTGCAATAGCTTGGTGCAAATTCATAATTCGCTGCTGACCTTCTTCGAGTGCTTTCGGTTCTTTAGTTGCTCTTTTGAGCATATTAAGCAACTGCGTTTGCTTTTCGATTTCTAATCGCTTGATTTCCGTAAAATTTTGGTAAGCAAAATAAGCTTCATTTTCTTTAGACCCTTTAACGGACAAATGCTTTTTTAAATTAGCCACATCTGTTTTTACTTGAAATTGATAATCTTTGTAAACGATAAAATCTATAAATCCTGCCTTGGGTACGATTACAAAGTACATCCCATCCAATAAATCTCTTTTTCCAGAAAATTTAACCATTCCATTTTTAGCCACATTTACCGAATCTATCGCATAAGTGTAATCGCCAGCATAATAGCCTAAAATACACCTCTTAGAAGTGGTTAGATTTTTAATTTCAAATTGAAAATTATAATTAACCGCTTTTCCTTCTGTTGAATAGCCTAAAAAAAGAAAGAAAAACAGTGCATAAAAAATAATTATGGAATCAATTTTTTTCATCATAAAAATTAAATAGATTAAAGCATTAGGCTTTTGTACCTATTCATTGCTACGTTCTCCTTTTATTAGTGTTGCCTAATATATAATACGGTAATGGATTTGTCGATTAATTATTTATTGATTAGTTCTACTTTGGTACTTTAGAGAACAGAAGTCAGACCGTCCCAAAAATTGGGACTGTCAGACCATTTCATTGTCAGACAATAGACTAAAGCAATTAGACTTATTACCCTTTGAAAATACTTATATGAAATTTGGATTTTTTTGATAGTTTTTCTTAAAAAATCAGTGCATAGCCTCGCTATGGACTTATTTTTTAAGGAAAAATAGCAGAAAAAGACATTTTCAGATGAGTGTAATTTAAAGGGTAACAAGTCTATTAATAAAATACAAGTTATTTCCCAGATGGAGTCTGACCTCTGACAGTAAAACGGTCTGATTTCTTAAAGTCTTAAAGTAGAATTA
>CAYMSC010000229.1:0-9659 GCA_964392805.1 uncultured Saprospiraceae bacterium | reverse complement strand
CGCTAGTTTTTTCAATGAGTTATATATTATGATTTTGACTTTTCGTTCGCCCTAAATGACTAAACAGCTTTTGAGAAAACAAAAAACCTCATTTATTCACTTTTAAATTTTAAATTATGTCAAATTCCTCTGCTTCAGCGACGCTGTCACCAAACCTCACACAGCAAGAAATTGTAGACACTGCAACACAGGCTTTTATTTATGGTTTTCCATTAGTAGTGATGGATATTACCAAGGAACAATTTACCAACTTTAAACACCCCTGTTCAGAAGGTGCCCCAATCAATTATTTTTCGAATAAGCATAATTTTCCTGGCCCTAGCAATACCACCGTCGTTCGCCCTAATTGTGATACTTATTATTCTATTGCTTTCATCAATTTAATTGAAGGGCCTTTGGTTTTGAATATGCCAAAAACTGACGAACAATATTACATGATGCCTCTATTGGATGCTTTTACAAATGTCATTGACGGCTCTCCTGGTAAGCGAACAGGTGATACTGATGGAGGACAATATTTAATTGTGGGACCTAAAAAGGGTATTCCCCCAGGAACAGATACTACTCAATATGCAGGCGTCATCCATTCACCTACTAATTTGGTCTGGGCATTGGGTAGATTTCAAGTAAATAATACCAGTATAGATGATATGAATGATAATGGTGCAGGAAAAGTAAGGAGCTTACAAAGTGAAATTAAAATTACAACCATAAATGGCAATAATCCGCCTAAAGGTGTACCACCTCATCAAGTTCCAGAAGGCTCTGCAAATGATATTGTGACAAATATGGATATCAAAGAATTTTTTGCTCGACTTAACACACTATTGATAAATAACCCTCCAACTGATGACGACCAACCATCGATGGATGCATTTGCCCCCATTGGTGTTGGAACGGAATCAACTATTCCTTTTAATGAGTTGACTTTTGATGAAGATACGATGAACGCCTTGGAAGCGCTGCCTAACTCAATAGTGGAATCGTTAACTGCACAGGGAAATAATAGTTCTAGTAAACCAGACTATTGGAACTATAATTTAGACTCCGAAATGGGGAATTATGGTATTGACTATAATAAAAGAGCCATAATTGCTTGTATAGGCTTTGGAGCGAACCTAATTGAAGATGCTGTTTATTATAATACCAGCGAAGATAGTACTGGAACACAACTAAACGGAGAGACTGGTCAATACACCTTAAATTTTGATGAATTGCCCCCAATAGATGGTTTTTGGTCCTTAACAATGTATGACAACCAAGGTAATTTATATGCTAATACAATTAGTCGCTATGTCGTCGGGCATAATGATGAATATCCATTAGTGACTAATGATGGACAAACTATTATTTACATTCAAAACGAAGAAATACCTAGAGGGGACCCTAGATTTAACAACTGGCTGCCAGCACCAGCCACTCCATTCACTGTACTTTTAAGAGCATATGACCCTACTGGTGGTCTAGAGGGGCCTATTATTACAGAAACATGGACACCTCTTGCTATTGTTAAATCCAATAGTTTAACTTAAGTAGGTGCTAAAGAATTTTGAAATAGAATAAACTGATGAATGTATTTCATAAACGAGTGTTGCTTCGGCAACGCTTGTTTTTTTGTCCATCCTATCACTCTTTATCTAATGAATCCTTAAATTGATTTTTTGGATTTGTTGACAATCTTGCCTACCTTTCACTTGCAAGTTGTACTATCTTTTTTGTTAGGACCAATTGTCTATTTATATGTGCGTGCGGCTACTCAAAAGGGATTTCAGATGCATCCTATCCTTTGGCTACATTTTCTGCCTGCGGTTCTAGAGTTTTTTCGAAATGCTCCATTCTATTTTTCTAGTGGGGCAGAAAAGTTAGCATTTTATGATTACCTTGTAGCGACAGGACAGACCCAAGTCCCGCTGTAGATCAATCTTATCAAGACCATCCTTGGCCTTATTTATGCATTTATCGCTATCAGACAAACCATTCGTTATAAGGAACATTTGGGGAATGCATGAACGATTACTGTTTTATCAATAGTTGTATTGGTACTATAGCAGGTAATCCAGGGGAAAAGGAATCTTTGGTTCTAGAAGACTTGCCAGCAGGCAATTATTACTTTGCGGTAGATAGCCGTAGCTTTTATGACAGAGCCGAGTTTGAATTGACGGTAGATTGTGGCGTAGGTGGTAGTAGTTTTGTTACTTGTCCTGAAGATGCGTTGGTTACCCAAGATTTTGAAGACTTTGAGGAAGGGACGGATATAGTAGCCGCCCATCATGTCTATTGCCTACGATTCAGGCTTCAATGCTAAAAGTACCTTTTATTCGGTCTTTAAAAAACAGACGGGTATGACGCCTAGTCAGTATCGGAAGAAGGTGGCGGCGGGTAGTGTGCAGTAGGCAGTGGGGCAGTATGCAGTACTGTAATTGCTATTGAGATTTTCGATGTACTTTAGGGCGAAAAAATCATACATCATAAATTTTAAATCATGCATTAGGGCTGTTAAGTTCTGTTTTTCCAAATTTTCAAATGTTAAAGTTTTATTCAGATTTCTCAAATTTGCACGATATTTTCCCCCTTTGAAGGGGGACAGGGGGATGTTTTTCGATAAATTTAGGGGCAACATCCCCCTACCCCCCTTCAAAAGGGGGAATTGCATCTTGCAAACCAAAATCTTAGGGATAAACTTTAACATTTTGCCCCTTGTGAAACAGAACTTAACAGCCCTGCGGAGGGCGAATTGGCGTCAAACTAAAAAATCGTAATATTTAAATTGTTGATTATCAGAATTTTGCAAATTTTAGTGAGTTTGACACTTTGGTAGATAAATATGGGATTGAGAAAATAAAAACGATTGGCGATGCTTATATGGTAGTCGGTGGATTGCCGGTGCCTGATGGAGAACATTGTACTAAGGTAGCTAGTATGGCTATAGAAATTAATGAAATTATTAAAGAAAAATATGCCGAAAAATACGATTTGAAACTCCGAATTGGGATACATACAGGTAAAGCAGTGGCAGGGGTGATTGGTAATAAAAAATTCTCTTATGATTTATGGGGCGATTCTGTCAATATCGTAATAAAGAAATGGGACATCGGATTAATGGGGAATTGGTAGATGGATTAGGTTTTAAACCAGATAATTTGGCTTCAACCCCCTATCAGGATATGGTTTTATTCAATTTTATGATTGGAAATGGAGAGTGGAAATTAGATGTACAGAAAAACTTAAAATTGGTTAAACATAAAAATAAGGAGCTATTGACCATTGTCCCTTATGATTTTGATTGTTCTAAAATGGTAAGCCCCGATTATTTAAATCTTACGAATCCTACTTACGCTCTTGAAGAAGATGACCCTGTTTTTTCTAAGACCTTTAAAGACAAGGTGAGTTTGGAACAAACTATTCAAAAATTCAAGGGATTAGAAAAAAACGAATTCTCTAATTTTAAGTCCTGCGAATTATTGAATAAAGGAGAGAAATATAATATGAAGGCATTGCTAAAAAACTTTTTTAAAACCATTAACAATAAAAAGAAGGTAGAAGGGATGTTTTTAGGGAAAAATATAAATTAAAATTCCACTAATGGCAAAAACTAAGGTGCCGAATAAATCGCAGAAATAGATAAAATCCATGTATACTACATTATGATTTAAAGAGACTCTTTTTTTGGATTTTAAAAAAAAGAGAACAATATCCTAGTCAAATTTAGTTCCAAAAAAGAAAATTTAGGTTTTATTTTTAAAAAAAATTATTTTTTTTTAGTGACCTAAAACCTAATGAAATCAAGGATAATGATTTTTTAAAAACTTCGTATTTTATTGATAATTAGCTATTTAGGTTTAAAGTGCTATTTTTTTACATATTATCATTTTTTATACCTATTTGAAAAATATTTTTGAAATAGATTTGCATCTAATGTTTCTAGCATATACTTTTGTACCAACAAATTATCCCAGAGGTCTGAACAGCCTCGTCAGAAAAACAAACTCAATTTAAATCTTTTTTCCAAAAACTGACAATCCATGAACATTAACACTTTACACAAACAGCCACATCTATTTTCTGATTCCTCAGAAAAAAACAAATTCCTAATATCAAGGCAGCATTTTATCAATCGGCTAAATTTTAGCTAGGATTTTCTATGTTTGCTCGAAAGATTTTTTTCCAAAAATCCCCTTTCGTGCTTGCCTAGGAAAACTCGAATTTTAGTACGGAATTGATTGAAAAATGCTTGACTTTGCAATAATGAAAAATAGACGAACTTAGATAGGTTTTACTTTTTCAAAAAATTTCTTTCAGCATTGCTGTTATAAATTTTTAACAGAAACAAAATCGCTCAATTTATTTTTCAACATTTCATAGCCATTATTTTCCTACATCAGAAAGATAAATTTTTCGCTTCCCTACTAACTCGGAAGAAATTAATCTGTCAAAACTCAAAATATTACTTTCATTGGTGTTTGTCACATTTTGAATTTTACATTTTTAGTTTCTCCTACCGCAGTTTTCCAATCGCTACTATTATACCACATTTTTAAGGACAAAAAAAGTAGTAAATTTCTAAGCGTAGACTTAACAGTCTTTAACCAAAACTTAACCTACGTCTCTGAATTTTTTCTACCTTGATTCATTACTATCCAACAAAAAATTGGAGTCGTTGAAATGAAATGTATGCGTTTTACTAAGTCATTTTTGTACTTATAACGCATCACTTACAACTCACTACTCCTTTAACCAATTTGTTATTTAAACGGACAACTCCTATGCTAAACCGACCTTTTCGGACGGGCTTAGTATTGGGCAAAAGAATGTTTTTAGCGATTAATCATCGCCGAAAGCACCGGGAAGGATTTTGTCAACCACGATGGTTTGATGCTATTATTCTCCCAAAACCGATTCGCTTGAAGGTTCTATGAACAAACACAAATTTTTTAACTGATGAAAATATAATTTATCCTTTTAGATTTTCAATTGATTCTTTTTGAAATAAGTTTTCAACCCATTATAAAAAGTAATCATTTGAAAATCGATAAATTATTTTATCGACTTTTTCCTTCAAGTATTTTTTACATCAAATCTTTTTTGTCGTTTTACAAAATTTTTTTAACAATGAACAAACCTTTTACACCTTTAAAAAATAACCAATCAAGCATAACGACTGCAGGACAGATTCCTCGGGTTGTTGGGAATTCGGCTAAGGTTATATGGAAAACAGTCATACTAACCATTTTTATGTTGAGTATGCTACTAGGATATAATGACGCATTTGCTCAGAGTAATGTGCACTGTACGATGGTATGTAATGACGATTTAAACATTTCTGTTGGCAATGATTGTAGTGTAACGATTTATTATGACCAGATTCTTGAAGATGGCGATAACTCTCGGACTTGTTCCCCGAATGGTATTCACGCTTTTACAATTGATGTAATGGATGAAAACTTAAATGTTATCCCTACCAGCCCCACTATTCCCTACGAATATGTAGGTAGAACCCTCACAGTTAAAGTAAAACATTGGGCGACTGGAAATAATTGTTGGTCTCGAATTACACTGCAAGATAAGATTCCTCCAAGATTGAATTGCCCTGCTGATATTGCGGTTGCTTGTACCCAATCTACTGACCCTTCGGTCACAGGGCAAGCAACAGCAACAGACTGTGGTTCAGGTAGTAATGTAACTTTTGAAGATATATTTACAGATTTGGACTGTGGCAATCCAATTGGAAAAATTACTAGAATTTGGACCGCAGAAGATTTACATGGCAATAGAAGTCAATGTTCTCAAATTATTACCATAAATCGACCTAGTACAAATACGGTTGTCTTTCCTGCCAATTTAGATGGTATTTCTAAGCCTGCTATTTCTTGTGTAGGCGTTAATGCGGATGCAAACCAAACCAACCCTGAATTTACAGGTTATCCGACAATTAATGGCCAACCAATCACAGGTATTAGCGGTGATATTTGTAAACTAAATGCCGTATTTACAGACCAGTTTATTAATGGGTGTAGTGGGTCTTATAAAATTTTAAGGAAGTGGACGGTTTTAAATTTGTGTACAAGCGACTTGTTAGAAAGTACTCAAATTATTGAAGTAGCAGATGATACACCGCCCATGATTGTTGTTCCTGCTGATATTACAGTAGGCACACAATCGACTTCTTGTTTTGCAAATGTACCTTTATTACCTGCCACAGTTACAGATGCTTGTTCTGAAAATGTTACTGTTAGAATTACTTCTCAGTTTAACACGATTGATGCAAATGGTGGGGTGCTTTTAGATATACCACTCGGTACACACACGGTAGTTTATGAAGCGACGGACGCTTGTGGTAATACTGCTTCTCAGTCCATGAAAATAACCGTGATTGATGATGATTTACCAGTAGTTGTTTGCAATGACGAAACCGTTGTTTCTTTAAGTTCTAATGGAACGGCAACTGTTTTTGCTACTAGTTTTGACGAAGGTAGTTATGATAATTGTTGTTTAGATAAATTATTGGTTAGAAGGGTAGGGGATGCTGATTTTGGTTTAAATGTTCAATTTGCTTGTACCGATACAGATGTTATGGTAGAGTTACAAGTGACTGATTGTCACGGAAATTCGAACAGTTGTATGATTAATGTAACGATTCAAGATAAGGTTGAACCAACGATTGTTTGTCCTGCTGACCAAACGATTGATTGTGAAGCAGATTATAGCGATTTGAGTCAATTTGGACAGCCACAAGTCGTGGATAATTGTGGATTTGAAATAATAGAATCTACTCAAAGTGATATAGATAATTGTGGTGTTGGAACAGTTACTCGAACTTGGACGGCTATGGGTAGTGGTGGCGAAGGAACTTCTTGTTCGCAAATAATTACCATTATTAATGCCTCTCCTTGGAATGCCAATAATAATCAAATTTCTTGGCCTGCAGATTATGAGACTGCTCAGTGTGTAGGGGCTGCTACTTTAGACCCAGAAGATTTACCAGCAGGATTTAATGAACCAACTTTTATTGGAGATAACGCTTGTGCCTTGATTGCTACCAACTATCAAGACCTAATTTTAGATGTTGAAGCACCTGCTTGTTTCAAAATATTAAGAACGTGGACAGTGATTGATTGGTGCCAATACGAAGTAAATAATCCAGATGGTATAGGGCGGTATGAATTTGAACAAATTATTAAAGTGATTGATGATACTGCTCCTGCTTTTGGGGTAGAACCCGCTGATTATACGGTAGATATGTTAGACCAGACTTGTGTTATAACGGTTACGCTTCCTAATGTTGGCGTGACGGATTGTAGTCCTAATGCAACTGTTACAGCACAAGGTGCTTTGGGAAGTGGTTTTGGTCCATTTCCTAATGTGATGCCGGGGGTATATGATATGACTTATATTGCTACGGATGGCTGTGGAAATTCTATTAGTAAAGATGTAAAGATTACTGTTAGAGATGGTAAAAAACCAACGCCAATTTGTATTGATGGTTTGGTTCTTTCTATAGAAACTGGAACGGGTGGAAACCCTGCTAGTGTAGCGTTATGGGCGCAAGATTTAGATGCAAAGAGTTTTGATAACTGTACACCAGAAAGCGATTTGGAGTTTAGAATTAGAAGATACGACGGAACATTAGATACCCCTCCCGGTAGCTCTAATATCACTTTTACTTGTAACGATTTAGGTACGCAACAAGTCGAAGTTTGGGTTTTAGACGCTAATGGTAATGCTGATTTTTGTATTACTACGGTGAATATTCAAGATAATATAAATGTTTGTAGCGGTGATGTGGTTGACCCTAGTGGGCATGTAGCCCTTTCTGGCAGGATTGCAACGGAAACAGGAGGTGCGGTAAGTGACGTAAGTGTCCAAATTACGGCACCAGATAGAGCACCTTATATGACTAGTGATGATGGAGAATATATCTATGAACAGCTAGACGGAAATTTAGATTATGCCTTGATTCCTGAGAAAAATGAAGCACCTAAAAATGGCGTATCCACTTTGGATATTATCAAAATGAGAAAACACTTACTCAATATAGAAAGGTTTGATTCTCCTTATAAATACATTGCTGCGGATGTTGACCAATCGGGGAATGTTTCTACCTTAGATTTGATTAATACTAGAAAATTAATTCTTGGATTAATAGAATCTTTCCCTAATAATGAGTCTTGGCGGTTTGTGCCTTCAACGTATGTATTCCAGGAGAATGCAAATCCTTTGGAGACTGATTTTCCTGAAATTGCAGTGGTGCCTTCTGAAACTACGGATAAATCTCAGATTGATTTTATGGCGATTAAGGTTGGTGATGTTGATTACTCTGCACAATCTAATGGTTTAGTTAGTAATGAAAGTAGAAACAATGGAGCGAACTTATTCTTTGACTTAGAGGATACTACTTTTAAAGCGGGAGAAACAGTAAATGTAACTTTCAAAGCCAACAACTTTACAGCTATCTTAGGTTATCAAATGGAATTGTTTTTTGATAATGAAATTGTTGACTACCAAGGTTTTACTAAAGGTGAAATTAGTAGCTTAACCACCGATAATTTAGGATTGGCAGATGCAGCGAATGGAAAGGTGAAAATTAGTTGGGATGATTTGGAAGCAGTAAATGTAGCAGATGGCGACGCTTTATTTAGTTTCCAATTTAAAGCAAATAGAGCGGGTCAATTGAGTGACATTTTAACATTAAACACAAGAGGCTTAGTCCCTCAAGCATATTCGACGACTGATGAAATTTATGATTTAGCATTAAATTTCAACAATAAAACACCAACTGCTAATGGCGTGGAATTATTACAGAACCAACCGAATCCTTTTAGAGGACAAACGACGATTCGATTTAATTTGCCAACCGCTCAAAAAGCTACTTTGACCATCTTTGATGTTCAAGGTAAAATGATTAAACAATTTGGTGGTGATTACAAAAAAGGCACACATAGTATTACGGTTGAAGGAGCAGATTTACCGACAGTTGGATTGATGTATTACTCATTGGAAACAGCAGATGAAAAAATTATCAAGAAAATGATTTTACTGAACTAATAAATAGAATAGGGGCTGTCTAATAAGTCGTTAAAAAAAAATAACAAAATAAAATTCTGAATCTTCCTATTTATATAGGGTTTTCCCCCTTTGGAGGGGGTAGGAGGAGAATTTCGATATTTTATTCGGTTTTAAAATTCACTTTTTACTTTTGAGACAGCCTCTATTACAGCTTGATTGACTAAGAGCATGTTTAAAATTCCATCAATTGGCTACAAGTGGCAAATTTTATCTAAAGCATCCCGTCCGTAAACGGTTCACTAAGAAATAAAGATTCCTCGAATCTTTATTTCTTAGCTCAAGTTAAAAATTTTGACCAGCCAAAAGGATGCTAAAAATTTTTGCCTACTACAAAATTAAATTTGCTCACTTTCGCTCAATCATGAAAATTTAAACATGCTCTAACAAATCGAAGATTAGCAAAAACTATGAATGATAATCCCACGAAAGGAAAGAATGAGGAAAAATCCTCATTCTTCCTAAAGTGGAAAAAGGAAGTAAACTTATAAAAACCAATAAGAAAACCAAATACGCTATGAATGCATAGATATTTGAAAAAAATATATAGGTTGTAAAATAGGTGATGGTAATAGGACACTGGAAAGCTGCTGAAGAAG
>CAYMSC010000228.1:0-9841 GCA_964392805.1 uncultured Saprospiraceae bacterium | reverse complement strand
CATAAACCTTCCCCTTAATCCAAATTAAGTTTTAAATCTACCGCATAAGAATTGGGTTCATTTTCAATGTTTAATTCATATTGCTCTGGATAAAGGATATTTAAGCGTCTTCTCACATTGACTAAACCAATTCCGCCGCTTCTCGGATGCTCGGGTAAAGGAACAGAATCTGGTTTACTATTTTCAATACGCAGTCGCACGTCCGCCGTTTCAACATCCAAGCGAATATCTACATAACCTTGGTTAATGTGATGATTTAGTCCGTGTTTAAAACTATTTTCCAAAAATGGAATAAACATCAAAGGAGCAATCATTTGATTACCAACATCGCCATATACCTCAAAATTAATTTCCACATCCTTGCCTTGTCGCAAGGCTTCTAAATCTAAATAGTTCTGAATATAATTGACCTCTTTTGATAAGGGGACTCTTTTCTCATTGCATTCGTATAACATATACCGCATCATTTCAGACAATTTTATCACTATTTCAGGTGCTTTGTCTGATTTTTTTAAAGTTAGTGCATATAAATTGTTGAGCGTATTAAACAGAAAGTGTGGATTAATTTGAGACTTTAAGAAACGCAATTCTGATTGCATGGTTTGGGTCTGCAATTCTGTCCGTTCTCTTTGGTGTTTTGCCCAATCCAAAATTATTTTGACTACCGTAGAGGCTCCAACAATAGTTATATTTATAAGAAAATAAACATTTTGATTGGCGGCTAAATAATTTTGATACTTAGGATAGTTAGCATATTTAAAAAAGAAAAGAATATTACTTAATGGGGTAATGATGATGACAGATAGTAATAATAAGGCACAATAGGTAAAAAAACGATCTTTGGTTAAGTAGTTGGTTATTAGGTAGTAATAATTGTAATAAATCATTCCCCCTAAAATTGCGGTACGGAGTAAGGCATTCGTGAAATGAAAGAAAAAACTTCTATCGAAATTTTCAAAAAATAATAAAACGAGGAAAGCAACTATCCAAAAAATGGAGTGATATACAATTCGTTGAGATACAAATTTGTATAGCTTACTTCTAATAATATTTTCTCTTTTGGATGTTGGCATTTAGGTGTAGTGTAGTGATTGCTAATGTCGAGTTAAAAGGTTGATTTGTTGATTAATTATTTGTTAATTTTCTAAACTTACGCTTAAAGTTCATAATATTTGAACTTCACTTTCTAAACTTATCTGCTATATCTATGAAGTAGACGAGGCAAAACTAAGCATAGCCCAATTTTAATCCAAGTATATCTGCAAATTATGTCCAATTCTAAAAAGAGACCTAGTTAAATATATTAAAGAGCCATTCTTATAGATGAACAAAACCGATAACTGACAACCGCCCCTACAGCTTCATCAATAACTTAATCTGTCCCAAATGATATAAACTATGATTAACGATACCCGTTAACAAAAAGAAGAAATTATAAGAACGACCAGGTACGCCTTCTAAAAGAATAGAATCTTCCGTCAATTTTAGTTTATCCATCAACTCGTCGTGAACAGATTGTAAACGAGCTAGAGCAGCAGTCCAATCTGCTTCTGTTGGTTTTTCTATCTTGGTAAAATTGAATTCACCCACCACATCAAAATCTGCATCACCATCCAGTTTCTTGATGATAAACATTTTCCACGATGCCATATGATTGACCAACTCAACGATATTATGACTACCGTTTATCCGTTTGCCAATTAGATGAATATCTATCGTTTCTAAAGTTTCTAACACTGCGGGACCATGCCATGCTGGCCCGTTATAACAACTTTTGATAAGTGACCGAATTCGTCTTACTTCTGAATACATAACTATTCTTCCTTTTAGATTTTACATTTAAAATTTTACATTTTGGATTTAATCCCTGCAACCCAATCAATGGAATAGTGCAAAGCTGCATCAGGTAGTGCTGCCCAAACATGCAAACTAGCCATAGCCATATCAAATGATTTTTTATCTAATAATTGCTCTTGTAGCATCAAATCTTTTGCACCTTCAAGAATTCCGATTAGATTATCGGATACCAATTTGAAAGTTCCATCTCCTTGACAGCCTCCAAAAAAGATACTACTATTTTTTATTTTAGTTACACCCGCTTGATGCAATAAAGTCACCAATCTGCGACCAATGTATGGGTCATTGCCCAAACGTTCGTAGGAACGACAATAGGCAGTCCAAAGTAAGGCAAAACCCATTGGTTCGGGGGTAGGTCTAAAAGTTGTATGGTCATCATCAGATAAGATGACCCTGCCGCCTATTTTTGCCGCTTTCACCATCTGGTTAACAGCTTTTTGAGGTTCGGCAAGATGTTCTAATAGAAATCTGGTGTGTACTATATCAAAACTATTCCATTCCTCAGCACTTAGTGGTAAATCATAAGCACTTCCCTGTCTAAATGTTATATTCCGAGATTTGTAGCCACTTGCAGCATATTTTTTGGCACTTTTTAGTTGGGCGTTATCTCGTTCTATACCAATGACTTTTCCAGATTCGCCTAATTTTTTTGCCAAAGCACAACTAAACTGACCTAATCCGCTGCCTACATCTAAAATATGGTCTCCAACTTTTAGGGGAATAGCATTCAGACAACGTTGGTTTAATAAATCATTCAACTTGCTTAATCGCGTTTGTTCTTCGAGTGTAGAACCATGTATATAGATTGCCTTTGGGCTATTATCCGACATAACTAAATTTTGGACTAAAGTAATAAAAATAATCGTTCCCCGAAACTATGTCACTAAAGCTTTTATTTTCATTGTAAAATTAAATTAAATAAATATATTTTTTTACTTGTGCTAAATTGACGATGTATAATAAATTAATTTTTAATAGGCTAAAAATTAACAATTATTTGCTATCAGCTAAATGTTCATTTGATAGATTAATAATAATTTAATATACTAAATATAACCTGTCACAAGAACGTTATAATGACGTGGTTTTTTATAAGATAAAAGTCGATTTTTATAACCAAAGAAGATAAACCGCTCTCGTCAAATGTCTTTTTTATTTAATACTACAAACTTTCATTTGACGAAAGACTGATTTTCAAGACCAAACAATTTAGTATTTTCAATTATCCATTTAACAATACTAATAATCTACCATGTTTTTTAAGTATCAATAACAAACGAATGTTTGTTTTATCATGCTTAACCCATCTTTACTTTACAATTTTTTTTAAAGTTAAAACGGAATATTCTGGTTTGTACTAGTCTAATAACTTACCAAACTTGATAAGCAAAATTGTTTTAAAGTTTCAATTAACGTTTCAACCCATTGTATTAATTACATTTTTAAACGACATATAATGTTAGTAAGAGGTATTGCCAAGAGTTGTTTACTTGTATTTTTATATATTTTTTGTTTGCATACTGTTCAAGCGCAGAGTGGAATGATTGATATTGATTTCAACATTATCAATCCATCTGCTTGTAACCAAGCTGATGGAGCTATTCACATTGCGCCCCTAGACGGTATTGCACCTTATGAATATAGCATTAATGGAGGGGCTACTTTCCAAATGGATAGTAGTTTTATTAATTTAGCAATTGGTACTTATATCGTTTTTGTAAGAGATGCTCAAAATCAATTTTCTTCCTTCAAATTAGCTCGATTAGAGGCAGAAGGCGCACCAATTATTAGAGGAATAGTGATGACTGACCCAACAGAATGTGGCATTGGTGGGACGATAAAAATATTAGCTGAGGAAGGAATTGGCACTTTACAATACAGTATTGATGGTGGTCAAACTTTTCAAGCTAATTCTATTTTTTCGGATGTACCTATGGGTGTCTACAATATTGTCGTTCGTAATGAAGATGGTTCTTGCCCTGCTACCTATCCTACAGTTTCTTTTGCACCGCAACCTCCAAGTATCTTCCTTAGTATTTTGGTGGAAACAGAAAATCCAACTTGTGATATGACGGATGGAGCGATAGTGGTGACGGTTTCTGGTGGAAGTGGCGATTATTTATATAGCATTGATAATGGGATTACTTTTCAAGCTACCAATAGGTTTGAAAATTTAGGGGCTGGTAATTTTAATATACAGATAAGAGATGTTCTAACTAATTGTGAAAAGAATTTTAATGAAGTGACGACCTTGATTGACCAAGATTGCCAAAATTGCGATTCCCTTATCGTCGCTATAAGTACTACTTTTCCTGATTGTAATAGCCAAAATGGTGAAATTATACTTTCAGCAGATGGCGGTAGTGGAAACTATACTTATAGTATTGATGGAGGAATTTCTTTTCAAGAAAATCCTGTTTTTTCCAATTTAGCAGAAAATACCTATAATATAAGTGTTAGAGACGTAGATTTTGATTGCGAGATAATGGGGAATATAATAGAATTAGCACCAACCAATTGTCCTGACTGTGATTCTTTAAGCTTGCAGTCTTTTCTGATTTTACCTGACTGTGAAACCCTAGTAGGACTTATTGAATTAACCATAAGCGGTGGAAGCGGTGACTATGTAGTGAGTGTAAATGATGGCGCATTTGAACCTATATTTTCCTTTGAAAACCTTCCTGCTGGCGACTATATATTTTCTGTTAGAGATAATATTACAGCCTGTGAAGAAACCTTTTCTGCTATTACTTTGGCTGCCCCCGATTGTCCTTGTTCCATTGATTTATTTGACCAAATATCTATCATCGATACAGTAACGGCATGTAATGAGTTGGCTGAAATTTGTTTGGATTTACCAATAGAGGAGATAATGAACTTAGAGATTTTAAATAATGGGATGTCGTATGATGGAGGATTGAGCCCCTGTCAACTTGATACCTTAAAGAGTTATTTGTATTTAACCATGCCCGGTCAAGGTTTAGAAGGCCCTTACCGACTAGACCGTTGGGAATTAAATGACTCCGTATTTACAGGAGAGTTTGAAAACATTCAGGAATTAGTAGACATGATGAATCTGTATGACCCAATGGCAAGTTGGGAAAGAGATACTGCTACGATGACCTTAGTTGGAGGACTAGCTTCCAATGATTATGGTGCTTTAGAAATTACTCAAATCGCCACAGGTACGGTGGGTATTTTTCAATTGAATACTGATTTTGTACCGATTGGTACGCAGCTTGCTTTATTGATGGGAAATTATGAAATAATTTTTAGAGATGTCAACACCAATTGTGCGGATACCCTCCTTATTGATGTAGTTTGCCCTACCTGTCCAGAAATTGTGGCAGTCGGTGCAACGGATATAGAAACCTTCTTTTGCGACGAACCAACGGTTGTTTGTTTTAGCGGCGCGGATTCCCTTAGTTTGCTAGATTTTGATATATCCTTGAATGGCACCCCCTATGCTGGAAGTATTATTAATTGTCCAGATATAGCCCTTGGTTTTGAATTAGAATTTGATACAGGTGTTCATGAAATAATTTTTACTAGTATTGAATTAGGTTGTGAGTTTGTTTTTGATATAACTATTTCCTGTGAACCCACTAATAATATTGATACGATTATCACGGTTGGTGATATGGATACCATTTGCTTTGCAGATTTTTTGATGTTGGATAGTATTGTGCTTATTGAAGCTGTTTGTGAAGGAGAAAATCCTTCGGTTGGTTTTGAAGTTAATAATATAACGAACTGTTTGATTTATGAAGGGATTAACCCAGGTATGGATACCATTTGTATTTCAGTCTGTGAGACTACTAATTCTTGTGAGGTAATTATTATCACGGTGACAGTCATAGATACAATGGAAATGGATACAATGATGGTAGACACAATGATGGTAGACACGATGATGATGGACACTATTTGTGAACCAATTTTTATGGAAAGCATGCCATCTGTGACCTTGCCTGATTGTGAAGGATTGGGGCAATATTGTCTGGGTATACCGAAATCAGAATTAGCCAATTATGATTTGATCATTAACGGTATATTGTTTACGGATACTTTTACAGATTGTGAGATACCCGAACAAGCAAGCATCAATTTGCCGCGTGGCATCTATGAACTTATTTTGTCAGAAATAGGTAGCGAGTGTGCAGATACCACTACCTTATCCATTATTTGTGATTCTATGACTACGGTTTTTGAAGATACCATTCTGGTTAATGAAACCGACACGCTTTGTTTTGATGGGGCAGATTTATCTGGAGAAATAATGAGTATTACCAATGTATGCGAAGCCGCTTCTGGTGAAATGGTCCTATTTACGATAGATACTTCTAATAATTGCTTGATTTATACAGGAATTGAAGTTGGGGTAGATACGGCTTGTATAGAAGTTTGTGATAATCTTGGTGCTTGTGATACTACTATCGTTATTATTACGGTAGAAGAAGAGCCTGAAGAGATACTACCTCCTATTGCAGTTGATGATGCTGATACGGTTGCTCAAGAAGGAATACGAACAATCAATGTTTTAGGTAATGATACTACGAATTCTACTTTGATTACAGTAACCATTCTTGACAATGGAATGTTAGGTATGGCAACCGTAAATCCAGATTTGACGATTACTTACATTCCCAATGAAGACATTTGTGATACAACAGATTTCTTTACTTATGAGTTGTGCAATCCAGCAGGCTGTGATACGGCTACGGTTTCCATTTATATCGAATGTAATACTTTCCTAATTTTTAACGGCTTCTCGCCAAATGGAGATGGAATTAACGAAACTTTTACCATCGAAGGAATTGAGAATTTTCCAAATAATGAGGTTCTGATATTTAATCGTTGGGGGAATTCCGTCTTTGAACAAAAAGGCTATAAAGGCCAATGGGGTGGTACATGGAATAATCAATTGTTACCAGATGGTACCTATTTTTATCTTTTTGATGATGGAGAAGGTAGAAATTATAGTGGATTTTTGGAGATAAGGAGGTAATGGTTAAGGGATTGGCATATACCAAAAACGGGATAAAAAACCGAAAATGATCGAGGAGAGTACTATCTTATTCATTTCCCAGAATAGCCTTGAAGAACTAATAAAATTAGGGACTATTTTAGGTTTTTAATTGCTGATTTGAAAGGACTTTTGCTTCGTTTTAATAGCCTAAGTCCAAGCATGGTCAAGGCTATTAAGTGAATAAATGTACTCTTCTGATGAGGGGTTATAAAATTATTTTTTTTAAAATAAATAATTGATTATCAATGTTTTATTTTGATTTTTAAAAGTTGGATTAACTTACTGAACGGCTATTTTTTGTAATTTGAATACCCTAAATATTTTGTCGTTTCCTTTTCATAATTGATAATATCCTTTTTTTTCTCTTTAAATTTTCTTCTTTTTATTATATTTCACTTTTCTTTATCGAAGCTTTTATATATTTACTGCTTAGTATATTAGTCATGTAATCGGCAATATGCTATTCTACAAAAAATGAATCTTTTGTCTTAACTACTTCGTAATTGGGATAGGAGAATAATTTAGAGAAGGCGGAAAGATGCAATAAACCTGTATATAACTTTAATCAATTTTTTAAAATATTAATAGTAGTTATGATGCGAAACTTTACCAAATTAATTTTTTTATTTTCATGCTTATTCTTCTCTCAAACTTTATGGGGGCAATTTCCCTATATTGTAACTATAGATGGTGTAGATGAGGAATTTATCAGTGTGAATACTGAGGCTTTTGGCGTTTGCGAACCAAATGCAATTACAGGAGAATTTGTTTTTGGTTCTCCCGTACTAGGTTGCGAAGCACTAACTAACGATTTAACGGGGACAGTGGCAGTAATAGACCGAGGTTCATGTAATTTTGTTGATAAAGCGAGAAATGCACAGGCAGCAGGAGCAATTGCTGTAATTATTTGTAATAATCAACCAACAGGGTTACTTAACTTTTCACTTGCTGAGAATGATGTTAACGATGTTACGATTCCTGTGTATTCATTAAGCTTAGAAAGTTGTAATACTTTTAGAATGTCGCTACCTACAACTGGGACAGTTGCTCCAACACCATTCAATATAACAGACCCTGATAAAGTTTTATGGGGTAATGAACCAGGACAAGGAGATTTTGACGGGGGATTGAATGGTTGGTCTTCTGTTACAGTTGGATGTAATGGAGCACCTTCTGAGGTAGCTACTTGGAGATATGAAGAGAATGGTGTGTCTGAAGGTGGATTTGGTGATGGGCTTGCAGCCGGACCATCTTTCTGTAATGGTGCAATGGGATTTAATTCGGATTTTTTAGACAATGGCGGAGATCCGACACAAGATGCGAGTGGTAATGTTATAAATGCAGGAAATGGTCCTTGTCCAGCTCCTCAAATTGGTGAATTAATTTCACCGATAATTGATATTAGTGGTTTTGATGTAGCAGGTGTAAGTGTAGAATTTTTTCAAGCGGCAAGAACATTTACTAGTACTAGGTATTTTGTAGAATATAGTCTTGACGGTGGACAAAATTTTGTAATTGCAGCTGAAGTTAATACGGAATTAATGCCTAATGACGCATCTATGCAACCAAAACAATCTATTCCACTACCAGATGCAGCTGGTTCTTCGGAATTGATGGTGAAATTTACGATGTTAGGAAATTACTATTTTTGGGTAATTGATGATGTGAAAATTGTAGAAAGAGAAGCTAACAACTTGAGAGTAAATGAAAATTTCTTTGCTACAGCTCCTAATGTACGAGTACCAAGAAGCCAAGTAGATGCGATTAACTTTTTGGCAGATATTCAAAATATTGGTGCGACTACTCAAGAAAATACGACTTTGAATATGACCGTGACCAATGATGAAACAGGTGAGGTAGTGTTCAATGATAATTTAGATTACGGAAGTATCACCGCAGATTCTCTTGCTGAAAATGAATTATTTGGGTCAACGTTTACCCCCGATGATGTAGTGGCGAATTATACAGGCGTTTATACCGTTACTTCAAGTACAGGAGAAGATGCTGACTTATCGGATAATACTAGAACTATTAATTTCTCTGTAACAGAAAATGAATTTGCGAATGAAGATGGTACTAATTTAGGAAATATTGCCATTACAGATGCCTCCCAGACGCCTACTTGGTCTCTAGGTAACTACTTTTACTTGCCAAGAGGAAATGGCTGGAAAGTAGCTAGTTTTGGTATTGGTATTGGAAATGCAAATTTAGTTGGTGGTTCGGAAGTTGGTGTAAGAATGTTTAGATGGACAGATGTAGATGCGGATAGTGATGAAAATGGTTTCCCAGAAGCTGCACCAAACGAAAGAGAATTTATTGGTTTTGCAGACTATGAAATTTTAGGAAATGAATTATTAACTGATGTAAACGAAATAACAGAGATTTTTAATCAAGATGGAGACGATGCCCCGATTTTATTAGCGGATGATTCTCATTATCTTGTTATGATGACAATGGATGCGGGTGTTGGTGTTTCTGCTACGGATGACCTTTTTAACAACTATTTAGCGATGAACTTGGCTTCTACCCAAGCTGGAGCGCCACGATATTGGTCTTTCTTTGGTGGTAGTTCCGATATTTTTTCAACCGTCTATGATTCTGGTGTTAACTTTACGCCATTAGTAAGAATGTTCATTGAACCAGAAAATGCTTCTTCGGTGGTGGAATTATCTGCGGATAACTTAATAACAGTTGGTCCTAATCCTGCTAAAGAATCTGTAAATATCGGAATGGAATTCACGAAGTCTTTTGACCGAGTAAATGTTATGATTACAGATGCCACAGGTAGAGTAGTATTGATGAACGATTTAGAAAATATTCAGAATCATCAAATGCGAGTAGATGTTTCTAACTTAATGGCTGGGGTATTCTTCGTGAATATTAATACGCCAGATGGTGTTAGAACAACGAAATTTATTAAGGTTGACTAAAGTAACATAGCTCTGTGAGCTGTGA
>CAYMSC010000227.1:0-9841 GCA_964392805.1 uncultured Saprospiraceae bacterium | reverse complement strand
GTTGAAAACTTCAAACATCGACCGCTAGTTTTTTCAATGAGTTATATATTATGATTTTGACTTTTCGTTCGCCCTAACTGTTCCTTTAAGTTCCATTCATTTAATTTAGTTTTATAAATGCCAACTATTTCTAATAATAAAATAAGTACCACCCAAGCAGCCCTTCCTATTCTATTTCTTTTAGGATTGATTGTTTATGGTTTGGTGTTAAGACCTTATGTCTTTCAACAAGGGACGATTCCTTTAGAAATTGTGTTTATCGGTGCTGCTTTTTTTGCAGCTTGTCAATTGTCGATTTTAGGCTACAGTTGGGATACTATTTTAGTCAATGCCATTAAAAAATTAAGCAAAGGTTTACCTACTATCTTAATTCTTTTTGCTATTGGAATCGTGATAGGCAGTTGGATTGTTTGTGGCACGATTCCCATGTTTGTTTATTATGGTATCAAATTGATTAATCCTAGTTATATCTATATATTAGCCTTTATTATTCCTATTTTCTTCTCTTTATTTACTGGAACTTCTTGGGGGTCAGTCGGGACGATTGGAGTGGTTATTTTTGGTGTAGCTACAGTGATTAATGCTCATTTAGGGATTACGGCAGGAGCGATTATTGGAGGCGCCTATTTTGGAGACAAATTGTCCCCACTTTCAGACACAACAAATATTGCAGCTTTGGCTACGGATGTGGATTTATACGAACACATTAATTCCATGATGTATACCACTTTGCCCTCAGCACTTATTTCGGCCATTATTTATACCGTCTTAGGATTTGTTTATCCTGCCCAATCAATGGATGGCGATTTTACCAAAATGGAAGCTACATTGACGAACATTTCTGCTATTTTTAATTTTAATATTTTACTGCTATTACCTGTTTTGATTGTCTTAATTGGGTCTTTTAAAAAATATCCAACGATTCCCGTTTTACTATCTGCTTCTTTGGCAGCAGGTATATTGGCACTACTTTTTCAAAATTTTACTTTTGCAGACGTAGTACAATCCATTTACAAAGGCTTTCATACGGATATGATAGATAAGGCAATATTGGTTCCCGAAAATATTAGCGACTTATTCAATCGAGGTGGTTTATACGCTTTAAATGATGCCATCATCATCGCTATTTTTGTCTTCTTATTTATTGGAATGTTAGATACGATTCAAGCAATTCCAATCATTGTCGAAAAGGTTTTTGCTTTCGCTAAAAATAGAAGGACGGTTATTCTTTCTTCTTTGGCGGCAACGGGTATTACAAACGCTATGACGGGCAATCAATATGCCACCAGCTTTATAGTTGGTGAAGCATTCAAATCAAAATATGATGACTTAGGTATTCATCGAAAGGTATTGAGCCGCTCTTTAGAAGACTATGGAACGATGATTGAAAGCATCATTCCTTGGCATCCGACGGCTTTGTTTATGGTATCGGTGATGGGCGTAGCAGTTGGTGATTATTGGTATTGGCAATTATTGAGTTTGATTAATTTGTTGATAGCACCCTTGTTGGTTTTTATTGGAGTAGGATGTTTTTATAATAGAAAATAGGGTAGGATTGAATCACAAACAGCGTTTGCTCATGTGATTCAATCCTATCTAAAAAGATAACTAATATGAAAAATAATAAGCATAAAATAGAAACTGATTTATCCCACCACGGAGAAGACAGACGTGCTTTCGCAGGCGCAGTTGTCCCCCCCATTTTCCAAAATTCCCTTTTTACTTACGAAAGTTGGGAGGCGATAAGCGAAGCTTTTGACCAACGAACAGAAAGTTTTATCTATTCCAGAGGAAATAACCCAACCGTTAAAATTGCGCAGGAGAAAATTGCCAAACTAGCTGGTGGGGAGCAAGCCTTGTTATTTGCATCGGGTATGGCAGCTATTTCTGCGGCGGTGTTGCATTGTATGGAGAAAGACGGTCATGTGATTGCTATCAAAAACTTATATGGACCAGCGAATAATTTGCTGTTTACGTATTTGAAAAAGAAAATGAACCTATCCGTGACTTTTGTTGAAGGAAAGGACATAGCAGATTTTGAAAAGGCAATACAGGCAAACACCAATTTGATATATTTAGAAAGCCCAGCTTCTGGTATTTTTTCTTTGCAGGATATATCGGGAGTTGCCAAATTAGCGAAAAGCAAAGGCATTAAAACCATGATTGACAACTCTTGGGCTACCCCTTTTTTTCAAAAACCTTTGGCGATGGGAATTGATTTGGAAGTCCATTCTTGCTCCAAATATATTGGTGGGCATAGTGATATTGTGGCTGGAGTGGTCATTGGCAAAGCCAAACTGTTGAATGCTATTTTTAGGAATGAATACGAATGGATTGGTGGACGAATTGCGCCAATGGATGCGTGGTTGATTACTCGAAGCTTGAGAACTTTGCCAATCCGAATGAAAGCGCATCAAGAAAATGCTCTTGCAGTTGCTACTTATTTGAACAATCATCCAGCCATTGCTAAAGTGAATTATCCTGGCTTGCCTAGTTTTGATCAATATGAACTAGGAAAACAGCAAATGACTGGTTATACAGGTTTGTTGTCCTTTCGATTAAAAACCTCCGATTTAACTCAAGTGAAAACTTTTTTTAATAGTTTGGAAATATTTAAAATTGGGGTGAGTTGGGGAGGACATGAGAGTTTAATTTATGCTTTAGCAATTAGCTATATTAAAGAAATGACTCCGGCGCAATTTGCTGCTACAGGCTTGGCTTATGGGGATATGCGGATTTCGATAGGTTTGGAACATGTGGAGGATTTGATTGGAGATTTAGAACAGGCATTGGCATTGATAAAATGATTTTCTTTATTAGGTAGATAGGAACACAGATTTGACTGATTTAACAGATTTAAAATGATTAAATTATTGTTTTATATGCGGAAAGAAAATGATAAAACTAGTACCTTTTCCAAATTCAGAAGTGACTCGAATTTTTCCACCCACTTGCTGAACCACTTTTTTACAAGTCGCTAAACCTATGCCCGAGCCAGTATACGCCGTTTTAGCATTTAATCTTGTGAAAATCTGAAATACTTTTTCCAAATTTTCTGCCTTTATTCCTATACCATTATCTGTAACGGATATTTCATGTCCTTCATCTACCACTTTATGCGTAATCCGAATAATAGGAGGGATTCCTTCCCTTTGAAATTTTATGGCGTTATTTATTAAATTTTGGAAAAGTTGATAGATTCTAACTTTACTTCCATTAATAGTAGGTAAGTTGGCATATTGAATTTTACCACTACTTTCCAAAATGGCCTTGCTTAAGTCTGATTCAACTTGTTCAATTATAGTTGTTAAATTGATTGGAATTATTTGTTCTGTGGTATTGGTAGTAGTGGAATGCTTCAATAAATCTTCTACTAATAGAGCGGCATTTGCAGCAGCTTTTTTGACTAAGTCTAACATCTCCACCGCTTCGGTTGGTAAGGTGGCTTGATATTTTTTGTGGATTAATTCTGTGAAATTTTTGATAGTACTTAAAGGTGATTTAAGGTCATGAGAAGCAATATAAGCAAATTCTGCTAACTGATTTACGGACTGAAGTAAATGCTTTTCTGTTTTTTTTGTTTCCGTAATATCTCGAACAATTAGTACTAAGAACTTTTTTCCTTCTGGGGTGATATATAATGATTTTTTGGTCGATATGATATAGGTTTTTCCTGTTGGGTCAGTGAAATTTTCTACATTGACAACATCTTCCCCAGTTTCCAATACTTCCTTATCTGTCCGGCGAAAGACATCTGCTTGGTCTTTTTGAAAAAGTTCGTAATCGTCCCTACCAATTATCTCTGACCTCTGCAATCCAGTAAAGGCACAGGTCGCATCATTCACTAATACAAAATGATAGTTGCTGTCCTTTACAAGTAAAGGGTCACTGATATGATTGAATATATCTTCGAAATAGCTATATTCTTTGTTTGGGATTGTTGTTGTTTTTACAGCTAATGGCATTTGAGCTTTTGTAAAAGTAATACCAAAAAAAATGCCATTTGTAGTGATATGTTATCTTTTGGATAAGTTTTTACAATTCTGTTCAATTAATTATTTCGTCACTACATAGTTATCGCATTCCCTAAAATATTTGAAGTTTGAACCCATTTTTATAACCTTTTAAACGTTCATTTAATTTTTTTGCTCGTATTTGGTAAAATAAAGAGATCAAAATTTGCTTCAATGTTAATTTAATGTAAACTTGATGTAAAATTTATATTAATTAAAGAATTAGGATATTAAAATAAGTGGTATGAAGCAAAAAATAATATTCCTCCTAATTGCAGTTACCTTAATGAATGGACAATTGATTGGTAGTACTGAACCTGTAGGTATCAACAATGAGGAAAATGAATCAATGGTGGTATCCATGAATATAGAAATCAATGGTGTCATCAAGTTATACTCTATATTAAAAGAAGATATTGAGTTAATCGATACTGAAATTGTTATAGAAGAAAACAAAGAGGAGACTAACGAATGGTATTTAGCCTATAATAGAGACTATTATATTGGCTATAGCGATACTAACTTGGAAGCAATTACCCCTAGTAATTTTAAGCGTATTGCGAAAAAATACTTTGCAAGTGCCCCTGAATTAGCTGCTAGTATAGGAAAAAGAGGATTTCGTTATAAGAATTTACCTGCTATCATCCTTTATTTTAATAAACAAATAACAGAAGGAAAAGCTTTAATTAAGGAAGATAAATTAACCGTAAAACAAATTAGTAGTAAGATAAAAATAACCTCAGGTTCTTCTACGTTAAGCTTGATTGAATTAGGCATCGAGCCTAATTCAATCAAAAAAGGGGATTTAAAGGGGGAGCAAAAGTAGATTTTCAAAGAAAATCTACTTTTGCTCCCCCTTTAAAAACCCTTTTTACAAATTTTGTCGGTCGACCCGACAAAATTTGTAGCGCAAAGGTTCGTAAAAAACATAGGATTGAGAACTTACTCTTATTTCCTCGACAGAATCTGAAGTTATAGTTCACAATTCATCGTTTGGCGAACATATTCGTCTTAACTACTTATTAAATAGCACGAAAAAGAGGCTGTCTTTTATTAAAGACAGCCTCTTTTTAATGCAACTCAGGTTTAACCTAGCCTTAATTTCAACTTAACATTAAGTTTAAGCTAAATACCGAAATTTGTGGTTGACTAATTTGGGAGGTACTGTGCTTAAATGACATTTTGCGATAATCAGTACCTCCTTGTTTATGTCTTAATAGAAGGGTAAGTTAATCTTGAGTTTACAAAGTAAAACAATTATTAACAATAACTTAATATTAGCATGCAATTATCTTAATAATCAATGATGAATTTTGCGATGTCATTTAAGATTAGTCAATTTATTGCGAAAATTACATTATGAAAAAGGTTCTACTCCAAAGGTTCTACTCCAATGGTTCTACTCCAATGGTTCTACTCCAATTTTTAGGAATTTGTACTATCCTTCTTTTAGCTACTTTTTCTTTAGTAGCCCAATCTGCTTCAAAAAAACAATTATTACCTAACGCTGAATTAAAGTTTGGAAAAGGCCTGCAAGTATTAGCAGCTGATTCCTCTATGGCTTTAAAGATTGGTTTTCGATTTCAGAGTTTATTTAATTCAGAGCGGTCATTAGAAGATGGAGCAGAATGGGAATCTAATTTTTTAATTAGACGTGCTAGATTAAAATTTGATGGTTGGGCATTTAATCCCAATTTTGTTTACAAAGTAGAGTTGGCGCTTTCTAACCGAGATTTAAGCTCATCAAGTGATTTTGACGTAACTAGTGGAGCTCCTAAAATTATATTGGATGCCGTCGCTAAATGGAAGTTTCATAAGCACTTTACTTTATGGGTTGGACAAACCAAATTACCTGGTAACAGAGAACGAGTGGTTTCTTCTCAAAAATTACAGTTTGTAGATCGAAGTATTGTCAACGGAACGTTTACTGCAGATAGAGAAATGGGGGTTCAACTAAGAAGTAAATTCAAATCTGGCAATATGGTTATCAAGCCAATGGCTTCTCTTTCTTTTGGGGAAGGTCGAAATACAACGATTGCTAATATTGGTGGTTCTCGTGTCATGGGTAGAGTGGAATTATTACCTTTTGGAGAATTCACAAGTAAAGGAGATTACTTTGAGGGAGATTTAAAACGAGAAAATTCCCATAAATTAGCGATTGGTGCGAGTTACAGTTATAATAACGGCATGTCAAGACAAAAAACAACAGGAAGATTTTTAGTTGATGATGATGGCAATTTTTTGGAAAATAATCTAGAGACTTTTTTCATTGACATGATTTATAAGTACCAAGGATTTTCCTTGATGGGAGAATATGCAGATAATCGAGTAGTGGGAATAGATTCGGATTCGCGCGCTTCCTTGATTGATGCTAATGGTAGGAGTTACTTTACAGGACAAGGCATCAATACTCAAATTTCTTATTTACTGCAAAACAATTTAGAATTGGCAGCTCGGTATTCTAGAATTATGCCTGATACAGATCCAGAAGCTAGTTTTGACGGAATTAATGAATATACTTTTGGTCTGTCAAAATATATAGTAGGACATAATTTAAAGATTCAAGCAGATGTATCTTTAATCGATAAAACAGGTGCTTCCCATAACAATTTAAGATATAGATTGCAAACAGAATTTGCGTTCTAATTTAGTTTTTAATAGACCATATTCTTAAAAGAGTATGGTCTATTAATTTTTGAGAAAAATAACAAACACCAATTTCAAATCATGGATCCAATGATTATTATGTGGCTAGGTTTTATCCTTGCCGCTTACTCCGTTGTCGGAAACGACGTTATTCAAACCTTAGGTACTTTCCTCGCTTCTAATGAAAAGAAACCTTGGTATGTTTTATGGCTATTTGCCGCATCTATTTTAACCTTTACCTTAGTTTATGGTTGGTATCAATATGACGGTGATGTTTCTTACCAAAGGCTATTAGGCGATGGTGGATTTGCTGATCCCAAATATGTAGACCCAAGAGAGATACCTAACTTTGGTTGGGCGTATTTATTGCCACCCTTAGTATTAATGGTGATTACTCGATTTGGTATTCCCGTAAGTACTTCTTTTCTTATTCTAACTTTTTTCAATCCAAAGAACCTAGAAAGTATGGTTATCAAATCCATGACGGGTTATTTGGTAGCTTTTGGTGCAGCGATTGTTTTGTATATGTTTATTACAAAAAGTTTAGAAAAGAAATTTGTTGCTAATCCAATTAAAGATTCTGAAAGAACTTGGTGGACGATTGCTCAATGGTCTTCTACAGCGTTTTTATGGTGGAATTGGTTAGCACAAGATTTTGCTAATATTTATGTGTATTTACCTAGAAAGGTAGATGGGACAACGCTTGCTATATCATTAGTTATTTTACTAGCTATGTTGGCCTTTATCTTTTATACTAAAGGAGGAGCTATACAAGCGATTGTAAAAGCAAAAACCAATACAGCAGATATTCG
Source organism: uncultured Saprospiraceae bacterium (assembly GCA_964392805.1). Lineage (GTDB taxonomy): Bacteria > Bacteroidota > Bacteroidia > Chitinophagales > Saprospiraceae > JAFMDF01. Next base: position 2,370 of record CAYMSC010000227.1, on the reverse strand, counting down.
ATCTGCAACCTTTGTAGATTTATCATACGGTATTGTCTTATACTTTTTTAAGGAATTGAATAATATTCCGATGAGTACCACTTGGGTATTTTTAGGCTTGTTAGCAGGTAGAGAAATTGCTTTAAGATATAATTTTGATAAAAAAATATCCAAAGAGACCATGAGAGACTTAGGGATGGATTTAGGGAAAGTCTTCTTTGGTTTAGCCATTAGTATAGGATTAGTATTCTTAATTCAGTGGATTACTTTTTAGTCAATTCCCCTAAACGATAGATAAGATTTGTAGGATATTTGAAAGGCATTTATCCTACAAATCTCATCAAAATTAAAACATGATTACTACGATAGTTGATATACTAAAGGTTTTGGGTGCGCTCGCATTTTTCATTTATGGAATGAAAATAATGAGCGAGGGTATTCAGAAAGCAGGAGGTGTTCAGCTTAGAAAAGTGTTGTCTTTGATGACCCGCAATCGATTTTTAGGCGTCTTTTCGGGTTTTTTGGTAACCGCATTTGTGCAATCTTCTTCCGCTACTACGGTTATGACCGTTAGTTTTGCTAATGCAGGGTTATTATCTTTAGTAGAAGCTGCGGGCTTGATTATGGGGGCGAATATTGGTACGACCATTACAGGGTGGATTATTTCAGTACTTGGTTTTCAAGTTAAACTGCATACGCTTTCCATTCCTATTTTTGCAATTGCAGTTCCGTTATTATATATTAAAAAAGGTAAGATTAGATTTTGGGGTGACTTTTTAATGGGTTTTGGTATGCTCTTTTTAGGCTTACAATTTTTACAAGAAAGTATTCCTACTTTACAAAACGATTCGGATACTCTTGCCTTTTTATCTTCCTTTGCCAATTGGGGCTTTCTTTCTGGTCTTCTATTTATATTTTTTGGAGCGATTACGACAATTATTATTCAATCCTCTAGTGCAGCTATGGCGCTTACGTTAGTGATGTCTGCTAATGGTTGGATTCCATTAGAAGTAGCGGCAACGATGGTCTTAGGCCAAAATATTGGTACTACGGTAACCGCAGAAATTGCTGCTTTGGTCGGTAATGTTTTTGCTAAGCGAGCTGCCAGAATACACAGTCTATTTAATATCCTTGGAGTTGCTTGGATGTTTTTAATCCTACCATTTTTTTTAGAACTATTGGATAGTATTTTACAACAAACTATTTATACTACTTCTGCTTATGCGGATGCAAAAAATGTTCCATTGGCATTATCCGCTTTCCATACTATTTTTAATATTTTAAATACTTTTTTATTTATAGGTTTAATTCCTTGGTTGGTTAATTTAGCTTCTAAAACCGTTAAATCCAGAGGTGAGAAAGACGAAATCAATCGCTTGAATTATTTAAATTCGATTGTTTCTATTTCTGAATTATCTATTCTAGAAGTGCAAAAAAAAGTGGCTCATTTTGGTGAGGTCACGGGAAGAATGACTAATTTCATAAGTAAAATGCTGTTTTCTATTAATGTAGATGAACCAGAAGCAATGATGGTTAAAATCCAAAAATATGAGACTATTACGAATAGAATAAATTTAGAATTAACGGATTACCTCATTAAAATTTCTAAAGAAGATGTGACTTCTAAAACAGCTTTTAAGATAAAAGGCTTGATTGATAGTTGTAGTGAATTAGAGCGAATTGCCAATATTTTTCATCAAATGGCTACTACGATTGAACGTAAGAGAGCAGAGAAAATATGGTTTAACCAACAACAACGAACTCGCTTAACCGAATACTTGGATTTAATAAATACTTCGTTTGCTATCATGAATGAAAATTTAGCTTCTACACCCGATAATCCTCATGGGAAAGCAAAAGCCTTGAAGATAGAAGAACAGATTAATGCGCAACGAGATTTAATGAGAGAGGAAAGTCAGGTGAAATCAAATCATCAGGATTATAATGTGCATAGTGAATTAATTTATCATAACTTATTTTCTTCTTTGGAAAGAATTGGCGACCATTTGTATAATATTTCTAATGCGGTTATCGCAAATCCTTCCTAAAGCCAATAAATAACTGATATTACGCAAAGGAAAAATATTAGAAGCGTCTTTCTCATTTTAAGTGGGTTAGGTTAGGTGTGTTAGCGCGAGGCTCTAGCCTCGTGTTAAATATTCCGCTGCCTCTGGCAGCTTTAGCTACATCCGCCAGAGGCGGATTAATAAAGGAACGAGGCTGGAGCCTCGCACCAACAATCAACTAACAATCAACTTTACATTTGATACACTATCCTTTATTTTATATTTACGACTAGATGTTTGTTGAAATAAAGCTAAAAAAGCATCATTGTTTTTTTAGCCTTATTTTTGTGCAGTTATTCAATATGTGATTCGTATTTTAGCTTAG
>CAYMSC010000226.1:0-9864 GCA_964392805.1 uncultured Saprospiraceae bacterium | reverse complement strand
ACAATACATTCATTCCCGTGTAATCGCCTAATTTTCAAGGCATAATTCGTATTTATAATCTATTAATGACTTTCCTAAACCATTCTTTGGCAACAATTGGGGAAAAATCATCTAAAAGGTTTAAGCATACTTCCCTACTTACTTTATTTCCACTAAGGCCTTTCTTATGTTTAAGAATCTTTTTAAAAAGTAGCAAAAAATTCTGGTAGCTTTCCTTTTTATTATCATTTAACTTGTCAGCCTTGCCTAAAAATCTCCCAAAAGCATCACATTGTGACTGTAAGATATCATAATAAGTTGGGTCTTTTTCAAACAAATGAAAATAGATTCGTAGCAATAAACTTTTAGCCATTAAAGCTATCAATAAATCAGAAAATTGAAATTGTCTTAAGGCATCCATAGCCGCTCTATATTTTTCTTCATGGAAAAATAATACACCCAAGGCAAGTGTTTTTGTATCTACTCTATACTTTAAGTTAAGAAACTGCTCATGTTCTTGAATAAACTGGTGACCAAATTTAATTTTTCTAAGTTTTACACAGCTAAGAACGATATTAAGGAATGTTCCTTCAGACAATTCTCCATTGACAAAAAATAATTTATGGTTTAATCCAAATTTATATAAGTCGAATATTTCTATACTGAATTCCTCCTTATTATTATTCATTTGTTGTATCGCATAATTAATTAATACAGGAAAAATATTCATTCCTTCGCTAGATGGAATAAGAGAAATATTATTTAAAAAGATACTTTTTAAATCAAAAAAAGAAACATCATCATTATTATTCAAAAGATTCCAACTTTTTTTTAATAAGTTATAAAGGAGATTATCTTCTGAAATTTGTATATTAGGCTTAGGGCTGAAATTATGAGATTCTGAAAATATTCTTTCTCTGCTTTTTAAATCCATGCCTAATCTTAGTTCGGCTATTGCGTAAAAATTTCGAAGGTTTTGTAATGCACTTTTAAGTGCATTTGCATTAGAGGTCCTTCTAGATGTGTTAATATTTAAATAATAAGCTTCGTTCAACTGATATCTATCATAATAAGAAATAGCGTCCTGAAAAACTTGGGCTTCCAAGGTGCTAATCAATTGAAAAGTGCTTCGCTCAAATTCTGAATAATAGTTCCGGATTCCATATATCTCTGTTAGCTTTTTTTTCTTCTGAAAAGCATCTCCCTCATAACTAATTTGAATCAAATAACTTTCTACAATCTTACTCAATTTAGATTGTAGATTTCTCATTTTGCTATCACTATAAGTCTCTTTTGGAAACAATTTTCGGAAAAGTTGCTCCTTTTCCAATGATTTATGTTCAAAAGATGGATGAAATTCTTTGACGATATTAAATAACTTTACAACATGCTTGCTTTTAGTGAAATAAGGACTCCGCAAAAAAAGATAAAACCTTTTCATTTCAAAGGCATTTAACAATTTTAATTGCTGAATCAATTTGCTTCCAATCATAATTCTTTATATAGTTTTTTGAATTTAAAATTTTAAAAAATTATTTATTTTTCCACAGAAAAACAATTACACGCCAATATACATAAATCACTGGTTATAAATTAATTACAATCGTTTATTTCAAAAAAATCATTATAAACTTATTACAATCAATAGAAAATATTTTTGAATTAAAACCGTATATAACAGATATTTACATAGGTAGTTTCTAAGTAAAATTTAATTTTCAATTTTAAACCACCTTCGGCGGAAATTGAGGTTGAGATTGAAATTGAGGTTGAGGTTGAAATTTGAAAAATATCGATTCCGATTTGTATCGGAATTGGTTTCAAAGCTCTGTTAAGCGTCTAAAGTAAATTGTTCTTAAACAAATATAAAACGAGACAAGCGTCTTGCGTTAATCCAACATTACTTTTGATACATCATCAATAAATTAAATCTCCGTATATCAGGAGATAGGTGCAACAATATGGAAGTAGTCTATTTAAATTTGTAAAAGGAAAGCTAAATGAAAAAAGGTGCTAAACATTAAAAGTTTAGCACCAAATTGTGTATTGTAGACACAGATTCTCTCTATTACCTCATTTGCAAAAAATCTACAAATGACTGTCACAAATTTAGAATAAACAGTATAAAAATCCTATAAAACAGCATGGACATTTGATGGACAAAGTGTCAATATAGTTCTTTTTTGAAAAATAGTCCTTAAAAATAGGAATTTCATGGAGCAACATTAATGCTTAAAAACAGTTAGAAAAAACGACTTAATTTTGAGATTTCCCGTAACCATATAATCTTTGGAGTTATTAGAAAAAACGAAAAAATTAGTATTTGAACAATTTATTTTTTTATTCATCTAATTTTGTTTTACGAACACAGCTTATAAAAATCATAAATTGAAACCCACGTATTTTTTAATATTATTTCAATTCTTACTGAACCTCTCTCCCTGCTTTTCTCAAGGAATAGATAGCCTCTCCCAACTTTTAACCGAAATAAAAACGCCACAAAAAAAGGTAGATATATGGAACGAAATCAGTAGCCTACAACAACCCATTGGCGGTAAAAAAGCGGCAGAGAATGCTTTAAATATTGCAAAACAGATAGGTTATACTGAAGGAGAAGCAGATGCTAATTATTATTTAAGTACCTATTTCTATTTAAAAGATAATCAAGATTCAGCAAGAGCATTTATAGAAAGGGCAATCGTTTTATATGATAGTTTAGATTTACAATATGATAAAGCAGAATCATTAGTTCACTTAGGAGAAATACACTACTTTGATAGAAATTATAGCAAAGCAATTAAATATCTTCATGAAGCAGAAAATATTGCTAATCAAATTAAAGATAAAAAACTCTTGGGAATTGTCTATGAAACCAAAGCTTTAATCTTCATAGATGGCTTGGAAGCGAAAGAAATAGGAAAGTCTTTTTTATTAAAAAGTAATCATCTCTTAAAGGAAACAGACAGGACCGATTTATTAGGTCAAAGCTATATAAATTTGGCTACTTTCTATATAGAACATAACAACGTAGACAGTTCACTCTTGTTTATAGAAAAAGGAGAAAACCTTTTAAATAAGTTAGACCATCCTAAAGAAAATATCAGCATTTACCAACAATACCGCTTTACGGCATTAAAAGGTACTGCTTATACTAAAATTGGAAAAATAGACACCGCCAAGTTATTTATTGAACAATCCTTACCCTTTTTCATAGAAAACGAAAATTGGTATGCTGTAGCATGGTCCTATACTGACTTAGCAAAAATCTATTTAAAAGAAAAAAATTATAAAGCAGCCCTATCCTATGCCCAAAAATCAATAGGGCTAGATTTCATAGAATTCTCTATAAATAAAAATACAGAATTAGTTAGAGATGCCTATAAACATATAAATCAAGATAGCTTTTTAGTCTATAATGAAAAACTTATTGCGCTTTTAGCTGATAATAAAAAGTTCGTCAACATCAATGACATTCAAGAAGTCATTAGAAAAGAAGAACTGTCTCAAATAGAACAAGAAATAATCAATGAAAAAAATAATAATCGAAGGATTATTATCGGAGTAATCTTATTGGCCTTGTTATATGGAATAGGTCTCCTCTATTTTTATAGAAAACCCATAATTAAACCAACGGTAGTTCCACCAAAGGCAACTATTAAACCTGATTCTATGCCTCAAATTATAGAAACAGAAATAGATAAATTAAGACAAAAAGTAACCCTTATTGAAAGAAGTCTATTATCTAAAGAAATTGATTTAGAACGACAACGTTCTTCTCTTGATAACACTACGCAGCATTTAAAAGAGCTAGCCGAAAAGTCTAATTCAGCAGCACTTAAAAAGTCCATTCAAGACTTATCGAACCAACTAGCATACCATCAAAATACTCAAAATCAATGGACATTCTTCTCTCAACAATTTGAACAAATTCACCCAAATTTCTTTCAAAGGCTAAGAGAACATACCCCCAATTTAAGTACTCGTGAAATGCGGCTTTGTGCTTATGGAAGGTTGGGTATGACCAACCAAGAAATCGCTCAAATTATAGGAATTGCTAGTGGTAGTGTAAGTAAAGCTCGCCATCGTTTAAAGAAAAAAATGAATTTGGATAAGGACCAAGATTTGAATCGTTTTTTGGCTGGTTTGTAGTCTGAACCAAAAAGCGACAACCCCCTAAAGGAATTGCCGCTTTTCTATTATACTAAAACAGACAAGAGTCTCTATGTTATTTTAAACAAAAGTATACCCTAACTTATTCAATGGCAATTTCCGAACTCGCTCCCCAGTTGCTGCAAAAATCGCATTAGTCAATGCGGGTGCAGCAGGAGGCGTACCAGGTTCACCAACACCACCAGGATATTCATCCACTTCCATGATATGAACAGCCACCGTTGGCGCAGTATTCATTCTAACCATCTCATATTGAGGGAAATTTTGTTGAACAATTTGTCCTTGGTCCATCGTAATCTCTCCGTAACAAGCCGCCGTTAAACCGTAAATGATACCAGATTGCATTTGTGCTTCAATGATACTAGGATTCACCGTTCTACCACAGTCAATTGCACAATAGACCTTATCAATACTGATTTCTTTGTCTCCAGACTTAGAAATTTCGGCAACTTGACCAACAATAGACCCAAATGATTTGACCAAAGAAATACCTCGATATTTGCCTACAGCAAGTGGTGTAGACCAACTAGCCATATCTGCTACTTTATTCAATACCGCCATGAATCTATCCTTTTGTGGATGATCGCTTGCTGCAATATGTTTCTTTCTAAATTCGTAAGCATCTTGTCCAGCCGAATTTGCCATTTCATCCATAAAAGATTCTGCAAAGAAACCATTTTGGGAGGCTCCTACACTTCGCCAGTTACCTACCTGAAATTTTTCTAAATCCAATTGGCCAAATGCTACCTTATTATTAGGCATTGCGTAAGGTAATTGTACAGCCCCTTCCGTAGATTGGTGGTCGTCCGCTGGTGATCCAGCCATCATTGGCATAATTCGCATCATAGACGAATGACCTACCGATTGTAACGCCATTTTATTTTCCCAACCTTCAATCATACCGTCAGCGCCTAATTTCGCTCTAAATTTACTAGCGACAGCTGGCCGATACATCCCATTTTTCATATCTTCTTCTCTAGTAAATACTAATTGGATAGGCGTGCCGGGCATTTGTTTGGCTACCATAGCCGCTTTTTTCACATAATCCAACTCTGCTCGACGACCAAATCCACCACCTAAATAAGCGATATTTACTTTGATATTTTCTTTAGCTGTTCCTGTAATTGCATTGATGGCATCTCTAACTAAAGAACCACCTTGATGACCAACCCAAGTTTCTACCTTATCATCATTTACGACCAATGTACAGTTTAATGGTTCCATGGTACATTGAGATAAATAGGGAACTTCATAAGCAGCAGTTATCACATTTCCTTCCGCTAAAGCGGCTGCAACATCTCCTTTTGCCTCATGTGGGTCAAACATTTCATCATTATCAATGACATCGTTTAACATCTTTGAAATATCAACAGAAGATTTATCTGCATAGTTTGCTTCTTCCTCTAAATCCAATGCCAGCGCTGCATTCTTAGCTCTCCAAGTATTGTCTGCTACCACTGCATAACCAAGACCTTCTTCTAACATCACAACCTTTTTGACTCCTTTCATCGCCAATACTTCTTCCTCATTATTTACACCATTCACTACCCCTCCAACATAAGAAGCATGACGAATAGCTGCAAACAATAAACCTTCTGGACGAGCATCAATCCCGAAACCAGCCGCACCAGTTACTTTTTCTGGTACATCTAAACGCTGGACAGACTTGCCAATAACTTTAAAGTCCTTTTGGGCTTTTAATACAGGGTTAGCATCCAACTCTATGGTGGCTGCCGCTGCTGCTAAAGAACCATAGGTTAATCTTTCCTTGGTCTTATTATTAATAATATGCGCACTTTCCGCAGAACAATCTGACACAGAAACGCCCCATTGATTTGCTGCTGCTGTTTTTAACTTTTCTCTGGTAATCGCACCAATTCCCCTTAAATGGTCATAAGCATCTACTACAGAAGTACTACCACCAGTTGCTACAACGGGTAAGAAAGATGCAAATTTTTCAAAGAAAGAATAACTAGCATAAGCCTTTCTAGGTTCTGTGACCTGCGGCATTACATAAGTATTCGCGTAAGGGCTTTCAGGTTGTGGATGAACAATTTCAATTTGATTCAAATCAACTTCCAATTCCTCCGCAAGAATTTGTGGCAAAGAAGTATAAACTCCTTGTCCCATTTCGGCACGAGGGATGGCCATAGTGATGGTATTATCTGGCGCAATGCGTATCCAAGCATTGAGGGAAGTACCATCTCCCATGCCTTCACCAGTATATTTTTTTATTACATTATTTAGATACATGTTACCGCCAATTCCTATGATTAGACCAGCACCTGCTAGTCCACCTGTGGCCATAAATGCTCTACGAGTCCATTTACCCATTTTTTATTTTTTAGAGAAGTCAGATGTCAGACCGTCCATTTCATGGACTGTCAGAAGTCAGACGTTCTTAGATTAATTAAAAGATAAATCAGTTAAGTAGATTTTTTTCAATTGTCTGAGTTTAAAATCTGACTTCTGACAATGAAATGGTCTAAATTCTGACTTCTTAACCTTGAAGAGTTGTTTCTTCCGCCCGCCATTTAGCAGCCGTATGAATCGCCGAACGGATTCTTTGATAAGTTCCACAACGACAAATATTAGTCATGGACTTATCAATATCTTCATCCGTTGGATTTGGATTGCTATCTAAAAGTGCTTCTGCCGCCATAATCTGTCCTGATTGGCAGTAACCACATTGGGGTACTTGATGTTCAATCCATGCTTTTTGAATAGCAGATAATTGTCCACCAGCAGCAACGCCTTCGATGGTTTTAATTTCTTTACCTACGGCTGCGGAAGCTGGTAAGGTACAAGTTCGAGTAGCTACCCCGTCAATTTGAACGGTACAAGCACCACAAGCAGAAACGCCACAACCGTACTTTGTACCAGTCATGTTGAGTTCGTCCCGAAGTACCCAAAGTAAAGGCATATTGTCCTCTACTTCTACATTGCGGATTTCTCCGTTTATTTTTAGTTCCATATTACATTTTTTTTACATTAAAAAAGACCTCCAAGTGAAAGGCTTCGAGACCTATTATATACTAGCAAATAAATATCGTTTTAAACAAAGGTATACCCCAACTTATTCAATGGCAACTTCCTTACTCTATCACCAGTAGCTGCAAAAATTGCGTTTGTCAATGCTGGCGCAGCAGGAGGTGTTCCTGGTTCTCCAACACCACCTGGATACGCATCTACGTCCATAATATGAACGGCAACCGTTGGGGAAGTATTCATTCTAATCATTTCGTATTGTGGAAAGTTCTGCTGGACAATTTGCCCCCCATCCATCGTAATTTCTCCGTAACATGCTGCGGTTAAACCATATACAATTCCAGATTGCATTTGTCCTTCTATGGTATCAGGATTAACGATTCGTCCGCAATCAATCACACAATAAAATTTATCAATACTAATTTCTTTTTCGCCAATTTTAGAAATTTCAGCCACTTGCCCGACAATCGAACCAAAAGATTTTAAGAGCGCAATCCCTCTATATTTCCCTTCTGGTAGAGGAGTCGACCAATTCGCCATATCCGCTACCTTATTCAATACTGCCAAATGCCGTTCAGCGTCTGGCAAGTCACTTGTCAGGATATGCTTTTTCCTAAATTCATAAGGGTCTTGACCGTCAGCATGCGCCATTTCATCCATAAATGATTCTGAAAAGAAACCATTTTGCGAGGCCCCTACACTCCGCCAAAATCCTACATATATGTCTTCTAAATTTTCTAATTGTCCAAAAGCAACCTTCTTATTTTTCACCCCATAAGGTAAGTGAATGGCTCCTTCTGAGGACATGATATCTTGTTTGGGCGACATGGGCATACCGGGCGCTATTCTCTTAAAAGAAGAAGTAGTAACCGATTGTAGCGCCATTTTATTCTCCCAACCAGCAATCATTCCGTCCGCTCCAATAGCACCTCTAAATTTACTCATCGCTGCGGGACGGTACATCCCGTTTTTCATATCTTCTTCCCTAGAAAAAACCAATTGAACAGGGGTTCCCATCATTTGCTTACCCACCATTGCTGCTTTTTTAACAAAGTCTAGCTCTCCTCTTCTACCGAAACCACCACCCAAATAAACAATATTAACTTTAATTTTATCATTCGGTATTCCAGTCACCTCATTGATAGCCGACCTGACTAAAGAGCCACCTTGATGACCTACCCAAGCCTCTGCACTACCTTCATTAATCACTACCGTACAGTTCAGCGGCTCCATCGTACAATGCGCTAAATAAGGTACTTCATAAGTAACATCTACTACCTTCTCTTCTGCCAAAGCAGCATCCACATCACCGTGGGCTTCTGCTGGCGCAAACATTTTATCTTTATCAATGATGTCTTTCATCTTTTCAGAAATATCAGCAGAAGATAAATCCTCAAAATGAGCTACTTCATCTAAATCTAATGCCATGGCAGCATTTTTTGCTCTCCAAGTATTATCTGCAACAACGGCAGCACCTAAACCATCTTCCAAAAGCACCACTTTTTTGACCCCTTTCATCTTCATCACTTCATCTTCATTCGTCACTCCATTAACAGTTCCTCCAACATAAGAAGCATGTCGAATGGCAGCTATCACCATATCTTTTCGACGAACATCAATACCAAATTCTGCTGTTCCTGTTACTTTTTCTGGCACATCTAATCGCTGTATCGGTTTCCCTAAAAGTTTGAAATCTTTCTGCGCTTTTAATGGAGGATTCTCCGATAATTCAATCTCCGAAGCCGCAGTTGCTAAAGCACCATAAGTCAGCTTTTCCTTCGTTTTTTTATTGATTACATGCGCACTTTCAGCATAGCAATCGGCTGGACTTACGCCCCATTTATCCGCCCCAGCTTGGATTAACATGGTTCTAGCCGTAGCACCCATTGCTCTTAAATGGTCATAAGCATCCGAAACGGAAGTACTTCCACCTGTAGATACGACTGGTAAAAAAGAAGCCACTTTTTCCATGACCGAATAACTAGCATAAGCTCTTCTAGGTTGCTGAGTTACCAATAAGGTATTTGCGTATGGGGATTCAGGTTGTGGATGGACAATTTCAATTTGATTCATATCCACTTCCAATTCCTCTGCAATCAACATGGGTAAAGCGGTATATACCCCTTGTCCCATTTCTGCACGTGGTACTGCCAAAGTAATCCTATTATCTGGTGCAATTCTAACCCATGCGTTTAGGGATGCACCTTCGCCCATACCTTCGCCAGAGTATTTTTTGATTGCTTTACTTACATATATATTACCGCCGATACCTACTACCAATCCTAAGCCAGCTAAACTACCTCCAGCGATAAATGCTCTACGCGTCCATTTACCCATTTTTATTTTTTTAGAAGTCAGAAGTCAGACCGTCCCAATAAATTGGACCTGTCAGAAGTCAGACTGATGATTAGATAAGAAGTCGGAAGTCAGACTATAAATTCAAAATTTACGGTCAGAAGTCAGACTAAAATAATAGGAAACCTGAGAATTTCTGACATCTGACAATTCCATCGGAATGGTCTGACATCTGACTTCTCAATTACCCCTGAAGGGTTGTTTCTTCCGCCCGCCATTTAGCAGCCGTATGAATAGCAGAACGAATTCTTTGATAGGTACCACAACGACAAATATTGGTCATGGACTTATCTATATCCTCATCTGTTGGATTAGGGTTGCTATCTAAAAGTGCTTCTGCCGCCATAATCTGTCCTGATTGGCAGTAACCAC
>CAYMSC010000225.1:0-9885 GCA_964392805.1 uncultured Saprospiraceae bacterium | reverse complement strand
TATATGCTCATATTGTAGGGAAATTAAATGGGAAAAATTCCTAAATCTAGGACTATTTCTAAATATTTTTAATATAAAATAACCAAGTCATGTTAAATAGACGAAAATTCATTCATCGCTCTGCTTTAAGCTCATTGCTAGCCGCTATTGGATTAGGCAGTACCGCTTGCGCATCAGAAGAAAAAACACAACAAATTTCAGCAAGTACAACCAAGCCCACCGTAATAGCTACGTGGAATAATAAAAAAGCCAACCAAACTGCATGGGAGGTCATCAAAAATGGCGGTAGTGCTTTAGATGCCGTAGAAGCAGGCGTAAAAATACCCGAAGCAGATGAAAAGGACCAATCCGTAGGATATGGAGGAAGACCCGATAGAGATGGGAAAGTAACACTTGATGCCTGCATTATGAATGAGAATGGGGATTGTGGGTCTGTTTGTTTTCTACAAGGAATCAAACATCCAATTTCTGTAGCTAGAAAAGTAATGGAAGAAACACCGCATGTTATTTTAGCGGGTGCAGGAGCTTTAAAATTTGCTTTAGAACAAGGATTTGAGATAGAAGAAATGTTAACCGAAAAGTCCAAAAAAGAATATGAAGAATGGTTAGTCAATTCGGAATATAAACCTGTAATTAATATTGAAAATCATGATACCATTGGGATGATTACGATTGACCAAAAAGGGGATATTTCTGGTGCTTGTACCACTAGTGGAATGGCTTATAAAATACATGGTAGAGTTGGCGATTCACCGATTATCGGCGCAGGGATGTTTGTGGATAACGAAGTAGGCGGTGCAGTAGCTACCGGTGTTGGAGAAGCGGTCTTAAAAACTTTAGGTTCGTTCCTAGTTGTGGAATTAATGCGACAAGGAAGAACCCCTCAAGAAGCTTGTGAAGAAGCGGTTAACAGAATTGCTAAAAATCAACATTATAAAGACATTCAAGTTGGTTATTGTGCAGTTAATAAAGCAGGGATGCATGGAGGCTATAGCATCCAACCAGGATTTAGTTATGTGTTAAATCAGAAAGAGGAGACGGAGTTATTTGAGGCTAAATCATTTTTGAAGTAGACTGCTTGCTAGTTGCTGGTTGGTTTAAGCAACTAGCAATCAGCAATTAGTTTAATACCGATTCACATCATATCGCTGAATCAACCTCCGCTCTATACCTGCATACAAACTTAATTGGTACTTCCCTGGCATCAACTGAATTTCCTGTACCGTTTGTGGTGACAAATGTAAAAAAGATTTTACCACCTTTTTCTCTTTTTTAGTGGTTAACTTCAAATGATAAGAAGTTTCGGTTTCTGCATCTAAATGAGCAGTTACAGTTAAATTTTCTCGGTCTGGTACTACCCTGAAATTGGTTTTGACCAATAAATTTGCTCAGGTTGAAATGTTTCCGCTGACCAAGCTGCTAAAGGCTTAAAATCTAAAAGACTATCAATCGTATTTTGCGAATTAAAGGATAAGGCATTCGTCTTATCAATAGCTATTGCTAAGTAATTGTCTAAGGTGTAATTTTGCTGTTCTTTTTCTATGACTAAAGTCTGACTTTGAATTGTTATAGAAAAAAATAGTAATATACCAAATAGGTAATATATTAGGTGTGTTCTCTCCAATTATTTTGAGGTAAAATGGTAAAGTAATTCTCATAGCATGTGAACAGCGTGTATTTTATTTTCAAACGATTTTTTGCGAAAGCAAAAGTGTCCTAACAAATAGCAAAGGAATGCGATAAAGGTAAATTATTGTAAAATAATATCTTTTTAAATTTGTAAAGAGTTGCCTGCCAAATAGAAATGTACTAAAGGAATTTAATACTGTTTTTGTTGAATATTAAATTGATATGAGCGACTAGATGTGATATATGTTTGGGCTACTAAAATAAGAAAAATAGTATTAACAACCAAACCGACCATTATTTGTTTAGCTAATTATATAGTTTTAGTAAATGCCATATCATGAAAAAACATTTTTTATTCTGCTTGTGTTTATCCTTCTTTTTTGCCTGCAATACTTACCGAAGTTTGCCCGATTTGTCATTTAGTAATGACTGGGAAACGTTAGCAATTGAGGCAACTCCTCAGATTGCGAGTGGAAATCCCGAAGCAGGTTGGGAATATTTAATTAGTGGCGATTATATTGGTTCTGGTGTTCCGTTTGATTTGGTAAAAAAGAGAATTGCTACTACAAAAGATACTATTCTAAATAGAACAGGCGACAATGAAAACCTGCCTTTCGGACTCACAGCGTTTAAGCATGCCAATGGTACGACGGTCATGACAGGCAACTGTCTGACTTGTCATGGTGGATTTTTAAATGGAGAATTTGTTGTCGGTTTAGGAGGGTTTGGGATAAACGATTTTTCAAAAAATAATACAGCGACCTTTAAAGCATTAAATACCTTAGTGAAATTAAAATACAAAAAAGGCTCCAAAGAAAGAGAAGCTTATGAAATTTTTGGAGGCATCAATAAGGAAGCTCTTTCTTATATCGTTACCCCATTCGAGGGGGTTAATCCTGCTTTTCGATTAGAAGAAGCTTACATTATAAGGCGGAATAAAGAAGATTTAACGGTACAAGAGGATAGTAATTATAAATTAGACAAACGGTACACATTAGCCTCTGATGTTCCACCTTGGTGGCATTTCAAAAAGAAAAATGCTTTGTATTATAATGGAATGGGCAGAGGAGATTTTACGAAGTTATTGATGCAAGCCTCCACTCAAGGCATTAAAGATAGTACAGAAGCAAGAGCCATTCAGCAAAATTTCATCGACGTATTAGCTTATATTAATACGATTAAATCCCCAAAATATCCAGCGACGGTTAATGAAAAATTAATTTGGAAAGGCGAAAAATTATTCAATAAAAATTGTAGTAAATGTCATGGTACTTATGGCGAAATTGAAGCCTACCCCAATAAACTAGTTGCTTTAGAGGAAGTCAAAACAGACCCCTATTATGCCCGTAATTTTAGCACAAAAATGCACTTAGCCAACTGGTATAACGAAAGTTGGTATGGGCAATCAGAACCTAAATCTTATGTGAAGCCGATGGACGGGTATATTGCGCCGCCTTTGGATGGTGTTTGGGCAACTGCTCCTTTTTTTCATAATGCCTCTGTGCCAACAGTAGAGGCAGTTTTGAATAGTAAAAAACGACCGACTTACTGGCGTAGAGGAAATGAATTAGATTATGAAAAAATGGGTTGGCAATATCAACAAATGACCAAAGGCGGGAATAAGAAAACATACGACACTACTTTACCTGGATATGGGAATCAAGGTCATACCTATGGAGATGATTTTACGGAGGTAGAAAGATTTGCGGTGATAGAGTATTTGAAGACGTTGTAAGTGAACTTATTGTAGAAAGTTTTTGATATTTTTGCAAGCCCAATCGTTTATATTTTATCATCAAATCAGCTATTCCAACAAAATGGGCTTTAAATCTTTCATCATCAAACCTTTCGCAAAAAAAATTGCTAGAGACATTGACCGTTGGTCAAAGGAAGCAGTTGGTGCACAAGAGAAAGTTTTTCAATCTTTGATTCAAGGAGGAAAAAATACGGTCTTTGGGAAAGAACATGGGTTTGATAAAATTACTTCCTACGAAGCCTTTAAGCAACAAGTCCCCATTAAAGATTATGAAGCTTTACGTCCTTATATAGAACGAATTAAAAAAGGAGAAGCGGATATTTTGTGGAAAGGAAAACCTAAATATTTTGCCAAAACTTCCGGGACCACTTCTGGGGTAAAATACATTCCACTCACCAAAGAAAGTATGCCGAATCATTTTAATTCAGCTAGAAATGCCCTTTTTAATTATTATGCCCGCACAGGAAAGGGAAATTGGTTAGACGGAAAAATGATTTTTTTATCAGGCAGCCCCGAACTAAGCGAAGTTGGGGGTATTCCAACAGGTAGATTATCAGGCATCGTGAATCATGAAGTCCCTTCTTGGTTAAGAGCCAATCAGTTACCTAGTTATCCTACTAATTGCATCGAAGAATGGGAAGAAAAGTTAGCTGCAATCGTGGCGGAAACGCATCAACAAGATATGCGGCTGATTAGTGGAATCCCTCCTTGGGTACAGATGTATTATGAACGATTATTAGAAAAAACAGGTAAAAAATACATCAAAGATATTTTTCCAAATTATTCCGTTTTCGTTTATGGAGGGGTGAATTTCGAGCCATATCGGTCTAGTTTAGAAACCTTGGTAGGGAAGCGATTAGATACGGTAGAAACCTACCCTGCTTCGGAAGGATTTATTGCCTTTCAAGACGACCCTAAAGAAAAGGGATTATTATTAAATGTGAATTCAGGTATTTTCTTTGAGTTCATTCCCGCCGAAGAAATTTTTAAGGATAACCCAACACGATTGTCTCTAAAAGACGTGGAATTGGGCGTAAATTATGCGATAATAATTAACAATAATGCAGGGCTTTGGGGTTATAATATTGGAGACACCATACAGTTCGTTTCTACCAACCCTTATCGGATTATTGTATCAGGAAGAATCAAGCATTTTATTTCTGCATTTGGGGAACACGTTATTGGCAAAGAAGTCGAAGAAGCACTATTGAGTGTTGCTAAAAAAGCAGGAGTAAATGTTGTTGAATTTACCGTAGCACCCAATATTACGCCAACGGAAGGAGGATTACCTTATCACGAATGGTTCATAGAATTTGAGGAAATACCGGTTGATTTGCTTGCTTTTGCACAAAATATTGACAAAGAAATGATTCAACAAAACATTTATTATGAAGATTTAATTAAAGGTAATATTTTGAGAACTTTAAAAATTAATCCATTAAAAAAAGATACCTTTAGAAATTATATGAAATCACAAGGTAAACTAGGCGGACAAAATAAAGTGCCTCGTTTATCAAATGATAGAAAAATTGCAAAACAATTGATTAACCTTCAATAATAGTGGACTACTTTTTTAAAAGAACATCCACACAAAACAAACGATAATGCAACTACGAACTTTATACTTATTATTCCTTGCGGTCGCTTTATTGGTCGCTTGTAAAGAGGAGCCAAAAGCAACAGCGGAATCTCCTAAAATACCTATTGCCGAAATGGACGATGCGGCGATTAAAAAGTTGGCAGATGAACTCGCTCATAAATACATCATTACCGATGGTCATGTGGATTTACCTTACCGTTTGAAAATTACCAACTTTAGATTAGAAAAAGAATTTTTAGGTATTCCGCTTAAAACAGATAAAGGCGATTTTGATTTAGAACGAGCAAAAAAAGGTGGCTTAGACGCACCTTTTATGTCTATCTATATTCCTGCTTCTTATCAAAAAGATGGCGGTGCTAAAATTTTTGCAGATTCCTTAATTGATATGGTATCGGGTATTGCAGATGCGCATCCAGATAAATTTGCCATTACTACCTCTCCTGCACAGGTGAAAGCTAATTTTGAAAAAGGCATCCTTTCTTTACCGATGGGTATGGAAAATGGCGCACCGATTGAAGATGATATTAAAAATGTGGAATATTTTCGAGATAGAGGCATTCGATATATTACGCTAACGCACTCAAAAGACAATCTAATTTGCGATTCTTCCTATGACTCTACACGTACTTGGAATGGTTTAAGTGCCTTTGGGAGAGAAGTAGTGACAGAAATGAATCGGGTCGGAATCATGGTAGATATTTCTCACGTTTCGGATTCTACTTTTTATCAAGTGATGGAAATGACCGATGTACCGTGTATTGCTTCTCATTCTTCTTGTCGAATATTTACGCCTGATTTTGAGCGAAATATGAATAACGACATGATTAAATTATTAGGCGAAAAGAACGGAGTTATTCAAATTAATTTTGGGTCTACTTTCTTGGACGGAGAAATTGCTAAACAACGAAATGAATTAAGAAGTAAGTTAATGAAACTATTAGAAGCGGAAGACTTATCTTTTAGGGACGAAGCGGCTAAACCAATTATGGAACAATTTCAAAAAGATAATCCTGCATTATTTTCTGATGTGGAAAAAGTAGCAGATCATATTGATAATGTAGTAAAAGTAGCAGGGATTGACCACGTTGGGTTGGGTTCAGATTATGATGGTGTGGGAGATAGTTTACCAACGGGTTTAAAAGACGTTTCTCAATATCCAAACTTGATATTCACCTTATTAAAGAGAGGATATTCAGAAGAAGATATTGCAAAGATTTGTTATAAAAATGTTTTCCGTGTTTGGGAAGCAGTAGAAAAAGCAGCGCAAGGCTAGTAGTTTGTCAAGATTAGATTGACAATTTGATAACTAACAATTCAGAACTTTGTCCAAAAAAACAACAAAAAAAGTAGGGGTTATTGGCGCAGGAAGCTTCGGCACAGCTATTTCAAACTTATTAGCTTTGAATGGAGTAGATGTCTTGTTGTTTAGTCGGCGACAAGCCATTATTGATAAAATTAATGTCGACCGTCAGCATTTTGGCACTACACTTTCTGACCATATAGAGTTGACCAACGATGTGGAAAAGATAGCTAAAGAATGTACTTTGATTTTTCCAATAGTTCCTTCCAGAGCATTTCGAGAAACCATTAAATTGATAGGACCATTTCTAAAACCCTATCATATTTTAATACATGGCACAAAAGGTTTTGGTTTGAAAGACGTGAAAGAAGAAGCCTTATTAGCCAAACGGGTGGACATCACGCGAGTGAATGTCTGTACGATGAGTGAGGTCATTCGGCAAGAAAGTGTAGTGGTTAGAATTGGTTGTTTATCTGGACCTAATTTAGCTTCTGAAATTTTAGAGGGACAACCTACGGCTACGGTAATTGCGAGTCAATTTTCTGAAGTAATTAAGGCAGGGCAAGCGGTTTTAGATAGTACTCAATTTCATGTATTTGGTTCTCACGAAATCTTAGGTGCCGAGTTAGCGGGGGCTTTAAAAAATATTATAGCATTGGGTTCTGGAATTTTAGGCGGTATGGGACTGGGAAAGAATATTCAAGCCATGCTTATTACTAGGGGCTTGACAGAAATGATTCGATATGGAGCAGCGATGGGAACAGAATCTAGACCATTTTTGGGAACGGCAGGAGTTGGTGATTTAATTGCGACTGCCACCAGTAAAGATAGCCGAAATTATACTTTTGGATTTCGTATCGGACAAGGAGAAACTTCTGAAGAAATATTTGCCTCTATGCCAGAATTAGCAGAAGGCGCAAGAACTTTAAAAATTGCAAGAGGTTTAGCAAGGCATTATAAATTACACGTTCCAATTACAGAAATGCTTTACAACGTTGTTTTTGAAGGATTTGACAAACAGCGAGCTTTGTATTATTTGATGAAATATCCTTATTCAGTGGATGTTGATTTTATTTAAGGAAGAAGTCCGAAGTCCGACCACCCATTTCATGGATTGTCAGAAGTCAGATTGGCTAAGTGCTATTGAATTTCATGATTTTCACAAATAGATTATCTCTCTTCTGACAGTCCATAGGACGGTCTGACTTCTGACTTCTGATTTCTCTTTAATTTATGCTAACAGTTTTCGGTATTCGACATCATGGGGCAGGTTCAGCAAGTAGTTTGCGAAATGCCCTAGCAGCATTACAACCTGACTGCATACTTATTGAAGGACCACCCGATGCCAATGATATTATTGAATATGTAGTCAATGAAGATTTAGTCCCACCTATTGCCTTACTTGTTTACAATCCAAATAATTTAAAACAGGGCGCTTATTATCCTTTTGCTCATTTTTCGCCTGAATGGCAAGCCATGAAATATGGTGTTGAAAAAGAAGTACCCACTTCTTTTATGGACTTACCTCGGACAATCGCTTTTTCCTTAGATCAACAGAATGGTAAGAAACAACAAAAAATCATTCAATTTGAACAGACAAATTTGGGAGAGAAAAACGCAGAAGAAAAGGAAATAGCAAAAGACCCTTTGGGATATATGGCAAAAATAGCGGGGTATGAAGATAGCGAAAGATGGTGGGATGTAACCTTTGAAAGCGCAAATAATCCAAGCGAAATTTTTGAATCCATTCTTTCTTTAATGGGAGAATTAAGGGATGCCGTCAAAGCAAATCCATTGAGAGAGTTGCAGCGAGAGGCATATATGAGAAGTTGTATTAGGGCTGCTGAAAAGGAAGGTTTTCAGAATATTGCAGTGATTTGTGGCGCATGGCACGCACCTGTGCTAGCCAAATACAAAACGTATAAAGCCAGTAGTGATAAGCAATTTTTAAAAGGCATCAAAAAATTAAAAACAAAGGTGACTTGGGTGCCTTGGACCTATAAAAGAATTTCCAAACAAAGCGGTTATGGTGCAGGCGTTGTTTCGCCAGCTTGGTACGAATTACTATTTGATAAATCAGAAGAAGTGACGGTGCAATGGATGTCAAAAGCCGCTCAATTACTTCGACAAGAAGGCTTACCTGCTTCTTCTGCCCATGTAATAGAAGCCGTGCGATTAGCAGATTCTTTAGCTGCTTTGCGGAACTTATCTGTTCCCGGAATTAATGAACTAAGAGAAGCAGCCATTGCTATTTTATGTGCTGGGGAATCCACCCCTTTAAAAATAATAGAAGAAAAACTAATTATTGGGGATAAAATGGGCAGTGTGCCTGATGAAATTCCTGTTGTTCCGCTCCAACAAGATTTGAATGCTTGCATAAAAGCAGCTCGATTGACTAAAGAAAAAAATGCTTTTGAAAGCGTGGAGAAAAAATTAGATTTAAGAAAACCAAGTAATTTATTAGCAAGCCATTTGATACACCGCTTAAACATCTTGGGCATTCCTTGGGGCAGTCCTTTAGAAACGTCTAAGCATACCAAAGGTAGCTTTAAAGAAATATGGAGTTTAGAGTGGGACCCAGATTTTGCGATACGGATTATTGAGGCAGGCATGTGGGGAAATACGGTCTATGAAGCCGCAACTAATTATGTATTAGCCAATAAAAACAAACAATCAACTTTAGCGGGATTAACTCAATTAATTGAAGCCGCTTTAAATGCAGATTTAGCAGAAGTTATTGTTGGATTAACGGATGAATTAACCAATCAATCTGCTTTGACAAAAGATATTTTTAATCTTATGGAAGCGATGCCTTCTTTGGTAAATATCATTCGTTATGGAAGTAGTCGGCAGCTTAACTTAGATGCTGTAACGACGGTAATTGACCAGATTATTCCAAGAATTTGTATAGGCTTACCCAATGCTTGTATTAATATAGATGAGACTATTGCTACAGAAACTTTTAAAAAAATAATTGAAGTCAATCGAGCCATTCATACCTTAAATGAGCCAAAACATATTCAAGTTTGGTATGATGCCCTAGAAAAAATAATGGGCATGACGGTGAATGGGATATTAGTAGGTTTGAGTACCCGAATTTTATTTGATAAAAGGTTTATTGATGTTGAAGTTGCAAGTACTTATATGCACCTCGCTTTGTCAAAAGGAAATGATGCGCTTTTTAGTGCGCAATGGATAGAAGGATTTTTAAATGGAAGTGGTTTACTATTAATTTATAATGAAAATTTATGGCAAATCGTTGATGATTGGTTGGATAGTTTAGCGGAAGAACGATTTATGGAAATACTACCCGTTTTGCGAAGAACTTTTGCCCAATTTTCACATCCTGAAAGACAGAAAATGATGGAATTGGCTAAAAGAGGAAAAATAAGTGAAACGGAACTAAAAGAAGAAAAAGTAAAGTCAGTTAACCAAGAACGAATTGAAAAAGTTTTGCCTACTTTAAAATTATTATTAGATATTTAGTAGAGAGCTTAAAACACGATAAAAATAAATTAAGACAGAAAGGAAAGGCGGTGCAGTTTTTCTTTTTAAAATATTAATTTCAAATTGGACAAAACTATAGCCACTATAAAGAAA
>CAYMSC010000224.1:0-9960 GCA_964392805.1 uncultured Saprospiraceae bacterium | reverse complement strand
CGTAGCGTAGCGAAGTGCGTGATTTAGTAAAAAGTGTACGGTAATGAAAAAAAAAAATCGAATTTCAAGAAAATAAATTATAAAATCTTATAATTCGCTTATTGCAATTTTATAAATTGGTCTATCAACAATTTATCATTGGCAATCGCCACTACAAAATAAGCGCCATTAGGCAATGCAGAAATATCTACAGTAATGGTCAAATTAGCATTGATAGTAGGAAGGCTTTTTACTAATTGCCCCGTGTAGTTATAAATTTTTAAATCTTGAACATTTGTTCGCTTAATGATTTCAACATTTAAAAAATCGGTTGCTGGATTTGGAAATAATAATAGGCTCGATTCGAGAATAGCCTCATTTAATTGGTCGGTAAAACTTCCTGCACAAACGCAAAATTCATTATATTTATCGTTGATGGTAAAATCATTACCGTCATCACAAGCTGCACCAATATCCGCCTCCACACAAGGATCTACAGTAGTTTCATCAAACACTTCGGTAAAACATAAATCCCCTCCTAACTTAGCCACAATCTGTTCCAAAAAAGGTGTTGGAGAAAAATTACGAGCTCTTGGTTCATTCACCCAACTAGGACTTACCATATTCAATCCTCGACCATCGCCATTCCATGCCCAACCAAAAAGAGGCCAGTCCTGCGAATAGGCATAATCTATCATTCGGCACCAATCTGCACCTCCATTATTTCCATTACAAAACTCTCCAACCATAACGTTTATACCAAGGGCGGTAAGCTGTTCCAAATCAGAAATGTTTAGCCAACGATTTTCGCTAACATTAAAAGAACCAGAATAAATATGAGCGGAATAAATAACTTCCTTATCTTCTATTGAATCATAAGCATCTCTAAGAATTTGCACCCCGTTTCCAAAACCAGGTAAATCAACTACTAGCATTCCGTCATAAATTGTTCTTAACTCAGTAATTGCTTCATTGTAGGCAGCGGCATAGGTTTCTGGAGATAAATCGTGTCCTCCCCACTCGTTCATAATATTAATGATAAATGGTCCATTCAAGGATAATCTGGCATAATTTTGCAGCCACCATTGGGTCGCATCTTGCAAGTCTGCTATATGATTAGAACCCAGTACTGTAGATTTGTGGTAAGTTGCAATCACTTGATAGCCCTCTTCTTGAGCCTGTCTAATCCAAGTAACCGCTTGATTAATTCTATCGGGTTCAATTTCAATTCTTACGGCTTCTATTTCGGGGTAATCCTGCATCAATTCCCAACCAATCGTTACATTCCCATTATTATAGTAAGATGCTTGAATATTAACCCCATTTTTTATCAAAGTAGATTGTCCAAAAATTGGTAGTGCCATACATAGGATAAACCCTATTACATTGATTCTTTTCTTTTGAAAAATCAATTTAGTAATAGTGAGTATTGGGGATTTTATGGTACTGACACAAAATTTCATACTACCAAATAACCATTTTTATTAATCTTTGTTTGGCAAAAACGCCAAAATGACTTATCTAAGACTTTAATTCATTTTTTAATCCACTAAATTTTTTTTTACGGTTATAGCTCGACTTGTGTTCCCGCCATCACTAAACACTTTCACCCGTACATCTCCATTCACCTCCACTGGATTAGTATAAACCTCAGAACTAGTGTTTGGTTCACTGCCGTCCAAAGTATAGCGAATTGTTAAACCAGGAAACCTAGTATTTGCATATAATTTTCCACCTTCAATTTTGGCTCCAGCAGGTGGAATGTAATACCCTACTCCTCCTTCAATATAATCTAACCTTGTCATTTCTTTTTGACCAATCGTATTTGTGAATTGATTCCAATCTTTTTCTAAACTGGCAAAACGTTGCGTTTTATCAGCCGTAGTTGCCCATGTCGGTTGTCTTGCCCATGCTCTTTCCGCTAACCCCATTAATTTCGGGAATGTAGCTAATTCTAAGCGTTCGGGTTGGATAAGCGCCTCACTCCATAATTGACCTTGGATGCCTATAACATTTTCTTGTGCTTTTGGGTTCAATTTAGTTTTGCCTTTCGCCAATTCATCGGGGTCTAAATCTTCTCCAAACCTCCCCATTTGAGCCGTTTTAAATAAATCAAAAGGCACAAAATCATAAGCTGTTCTTGTATTGACAAAACCTGCCCAATACAAACCTGCATTTTCTGGGTCTTTGTCATAAGCTAAATCAAAATAGAGATTGGAGGCATTACAAAGTACCACTTTATATCCCAAATTAGCCAATTGATAAGCAATGTCTTCTCCTCCCCAGCCAAAGATAGAATTCCAAACATAGGGTAAAAAATTATTTTTGGTAAACTGAGGATTTGGTCTACGAGGCATATCATGTCCTGCCAATAAAAGCGCGATTTCCTCCCATCCTCCTACGACTAAATTTCGTTTTTCTAATATTTTGCTAAAACGGGTCATAAAATAATTGGTTAAGCCAATTTTACTTCCATCAATCGTCTCGTCTTTAGCCACTAAAGCTGCACAAACAGGCGATTTTTGCCAAGCTCCTGCAGGTACCTCGTCTCCTCCAGTATGCAAAGTTTTTAAAGGAATTCCTGCTTCGTTGTGCATTTTAACGACTTCTTCAACCACCTTATCAATAAAATTATAAGTCGACTCCATGCAGACATTAATGACATTATCATTATAATTTTGAGCTGTTCGATATTCTGATTGATCATCCGCATCGTTTAATAAATAGTGGTTGGCTTCTGCTGTTTTTCCTTCGGCTAATAAACGTTGTTGCCTAATTTTCATTGGAATAATCGCAGACCTCGCATGACCGGGTAAATCAATTTCAGGGATTACCTCAATGTGTCTTTCCGCCGCATATTTCAAAATATCCATATAATCCGCCACCGTAAAATAACCTGAGCCTGCAAATCCTTTTACTTCTGTGCTTGGTCCAGAACCATAAGCAGGTTGTAAGCGGTCACTTTCATCCCTAGTATGCCCTCTCCTACTCCCAATTTCTGTCAATTCGGGTAAACCCGGAATTTCTAAACGCCATCCTTCGTCATCCGTCAAGTGGAAATGAAATTTGTTGAGCTTATAAGTCGCCATCAAATTCAATAATTTTTTAACTACTTTCTTTTCATGAAAATTTCTCGACACGTCCAACATCAATCCTCGGTACTCAAATCTTGGTGCATCTTCAATCGTCAAACTAGGAAAAGTAAGCGCATTATTTTTTTGGGTAAAAAATTCATTAGGCATCAAAGCCCTTAAACTCTGAATCCCATAAAAAATGCCTGCAGCATCTGTTCCTTCTATTAAAATTGTTTCTGTGTCGGGAGCTATGGTAAGTCGATAGGCTTCTTTTAACTTCCCTGCTATCGGCCCAGATACGGTTGATAGTCTGATTGATTGTTCCCCATCTGAACCACCTTCATAGGTCTTTAAATTTAAGCCAAGTGATTCCAGTTGAGCAGCTAGAAAATCAGCTTCTGCTTTAAAATTGCCATGATAATTAATAGTAAAATCTTGGTTTATGACTACCTCGCCTGCTGCTTTTGTATATTTAACAGGACTAGGAAGAATGGGTAAGATGTCTTCTTTTGGTAATTTGGTTAGCTTCGAGTTTTCGTTATAACGATATTCATTGGTTGGAATCGGAAATTTATCATTGGGCATCCGATTTAACTGCGCCGCTTTAGCAAAAGGGGTTATCGTATAATTTTTTACTGGCTGTGTCGCCATTTCTTCGCCATTTTCATCCATAAAAACGGCATACAAACCCGAAGGGCCATCACTGTCTTTAATTGCCCAATTAGCTCCCTTATACTTTATTTCTATCGATGCGCCTGCTGCTAAATTAAAATTGGCTGCTGGTTTAAGGCTATAAAAATCTCCATTAATATGCTTCAATTTAGCATTCCCTGTCTCCGAATCTCCAGTTATCGGTCCGCTAATTTGATTAAAATAAAGCGCCCAATTATCGGTTAAAGGCTTTGCCCCGTTGTTTTGAAGCATAAATGAAGCAAATTGACGATTGTTTTTGTCTTCATCAATATCATTTTTTATCAAGGTCCAATTTACAGAAAGTTCGTCGGCTAAATTAATACTAGAAGTTGATTTAGTAGTTTTAGAATCAGATTGGCAACTAGTAATTAGGAAAGTTATCAATAAAAAAAGAAGATTGGTTAATCGCATAGTTTTGTATTGTAATTGCTCAAAAACAAATAAAAAAGCCCAATGTACAACATTGAGCTTTTCTATAAAAATATTTATTAAATCTTATGATTTATCTTACATCATAGCACCTGGGTTAGCATCATTATACCGCTTAGATACCGCAGACCAATCAACAACATTAAAAAATGCTTGTACGTAATCAGGTCTTCTGTTTTGGTAGTTTAAGTAGTAAGCATGTTCCCAAACATCCAATCCTAAAATAGGGGTACCATCTTCAGGTACTACATCCATCAAAGGATTATCTTGATTAGGTGTAGAGCAAATGAATAATTTATCATTGCTGTCAGCACACAACCAAGCCCAACCAGAACCAAAACGAGTTCCAGCTGCTGCTGCAAATTCTTTTTTGAAATTCTCAAAAGAACCAAAATCTCTGTCAATCGCCTTAGCAATGTTTAATTTGCTACTAGGTTCTCCACCTCCATCTGGAGACATAACAGACCAGAATAAAGAGTGATTGTAAAATCCACCTCCATTATTTCTAACGCCCGCAGAGTATTGGGAAACACTTGCTAAAATATCTTCGATTTTCTTTCCTTCTAAATCTGTTCCTTCGATGGCAGCATTTAATTTTCTAGTATAACCAGCATGGTGCTTTCCGTGGTGGATTTCCATCGTTCTAGCATCAATATTAGGTTCTAACGCGTCTTTTGCATATGGTAATGCAGGCAATTCAAAAGCCATATTTTAATTAATTTTTAAGGTTTATTAAACTAATTCTTAATGTGTATTTTTAAAACTGGCGTAAATATAATAAGTTTCGGGGAAAGGCGTGGAAATTTAAATAAATGATGAATGAGCGAGCCCGAAGGGTGAATGTCTGGGAGACATTCAAGCGAATGAACCATGAAGTGGGTGGGAAGGCGAACGATGAATGATGAATTCGGTAAATCGGATAAGCTGTTAAAGGGAGGTAATTTTTATTCACTTAGCATTATAAAAACTGAATATAGAGACTTACTTTTGCACCTTCAACTACTAAATCAAAAATACTTGTACCTACAAAAAATAAAATTAACCAATTTTAAAAATTATGAATCACAAACAGTTGATTTTTCTACCACAGTCAATTGTATTGTTGGATTAAATGGTATGGGTAAAACCAATATGCTGGATGCCATTTATTATTTATGTATGTGCAAAAGTCATTTTGGTATAAGTGATAGTTATATCAAAAAACATGGTGCCACTTTTTTTCGAGTAGAAGGACATTTTAAGAAAGGAAAAAAACAGCATAAAACAGTAGCGAAAGTCATCCCTAAAGAGAAAAAAACTTTTGAGCTAAATAAAGTCCCGTATGCTACCTTAGCGGAACATATAGGACTTTTTCCTGTCGTCATGATTACCCCTTTTGACACAGAATTAGCTTTAGAAGGAAGTGAAGTTCGTCGGAAATTTTTAGATAATACCTTGTCTCAATTAGACCCTGTTTATCTCAAAGCATTAATCCAATACAATCGCTTATTAAAACAAAGAAATGCAACCCTCAAGCAATTTGGAGAAACCAGAAAAGTAGAAAATAGTCTTTTGGATATTTTTGATGAACAGATGGCAGCACCTGCTGGTTTAATACATCAAAAGCGACAGGCTTTTAGTGCGCAATTCATCCCTATTTTTCAAGCCTTTTATAAGACTATTTCTAATGACCAAGAAACCGTCAATTATACCTATCGGTCGCACTTGAATGATAATAAATTAGCTGATTTACTAAAAGAAAATCGGCAAAAAGATATAATTTTACAACGGTCTACTATCGGGATTCACAAGGATGATTTGACCTTCAAAATTGAAGATTATCCCTTAAAAAAATATGCTTCGCAAGGACAAACAAAATCTTTTATCCTTGCTTTAAAGTTAGCGCAATATGAATTATTGAGGGCTCAAAAAAATTGTGCCCCACTCTTGCTTTTGGATGATATTTTTGATAAACTGGATAGACAAAGGGTTACTCAATTATTACAATTGCTTTTTGAAAAAGATTTTGGACAAATTTTCTTTACCGACACGCACGAAAATAGACTATCCGATATTTTGACTAATTTTAATACGGATTTTAAACGGTTTATTATTAATGAAGGGCAATTAGTGGTAAATGATAAGTTGTGAGTAGTAAGTAGGGTGTTAGAGAAATTTAGGCGCTTACGTAAATTTTAAATTTTTTGTTTTCAAGAAAATATATAAAGTAACAGTGGTATAAAAGTGATTTACAACTTACCACTCATAACTAACTATCTTGGCTTTAAAAAAATATAACGACCAACCTATTTCGGAAGTAATTAAAGAATTGATTGCTAAAAATAATTGGAAATCAAAGCTTTATCAGAACAAGGTAAAAGAAATTTGGTTATTACAAATGGGACCTTCCATTGGAAGTTATACCAAAGAAATAAAATTGAGAGGCAAGAAATTATATATTAGTATTTCCTCTGCACCTTTACGGCAAGAATTGGCGTATAGTAAAACCAAAATAATAGATTTAATCAATAATGGGTTAGGGGAAGAATATATCACCGATGTGATAATTCGTTAATTAACTTTGAAAAAATACTAAGACAAAATATTAACTAATAATTTGATTAAAAGTTAGTAGTTAATTGAAAAAAATACCTACTTTTAAGGAGAACATTTGATAAAACTTGCGAATTTTCGCTAGTTGTAAACAATATAATCAAAACTTTTATTTATATGGCGCAAGCAGTAAAGAACGGTACTACAGCAAGCAAAAGAAAAACGCCCACCAAGCGTACAAAGAAACCTAGCTATACTAAAGAACAGTATTTAGAGTGGTTTACTTTAATGTTGAGAATTAGAAAGTTTGAAGAGAAAGCACTTCAAATGTATGGGATGCAAAAAATTCGTGGATTTTGTCATGTTTATATTGGTCAAGAAGCAATTGCAGCTGGTTTAGAATCAGCTTTGGTTGATGGTGACTCGATTGTAACTGCTTACCGTCAACACGGTATTGCATTGGGTAGAGGGGTAACAATGGATGCTGCAATGGCAGAATTGTATGGTAAAGAGACCGGTATCGTAAAAGGAAAAGGTGGCTCGATGCACTTTTTTGATAAAAAAAATAATTATTTTGGTGGAAACGGTATCGTTGGAGCTCAAATTCCAATCGGTACAGGAATCGCTTTTGCAGAAATGTATAAAGGTACCAATAACCTTTGTGTGACGATGTTTGGAGATGGTGCTTCTCGTCAAGGCGCTTTGCATGAGTCTTGGAATATGGCTATGTCTTGGAATATCCCAGTATTGTATATCGTTGAAAATAATGGATATGCGATGGGAACTTCTGTGAGTAGAACTTCCAATGTAGTAGAATTATCTCAAATGGGAGCCTCTTACAGCATGCCTAGTGAATCGGTAGATGGTATGGACCCAGCTGCGGTACATGATGCTGTTACTAGAGCTAGTGCGCATATCAGAGCAGGTAAAGGCCCTTACTTCTTAGAAATTAAGACCTATAGATATAAAGGGCACTCTGTTTCTGACCCAGCGAAGTACAGAACAAAAGAAGAAGTAAAGCAATATAAAGACATCGACCCGATAAAAACATCAGAGAAATTGTTGATGACTAAATATAAAGTTAGTGCTGAAGAAATAAAGGATATTAAGAATGCAGTGAATGCTGAAGTTGCTGCTTCTGTGAAATTTGCCGAAGCTTCTAAATTTCCTGATGTATCAGAATTATATACCGACAATTATACACAAGAAGATTATCCATTCTTAGAATAAAAATGATTTAAAAGTTGTATGTAGCCTATATTACAAAAGTGGCTATTGATAACTTAAAATTGTCGAAACATTAAAAAAATAGGAGCGTAATTAATTGCGCTCCTATTTTTTTTGCACTGAAAAATATATCTTTGCGAAAATTTATTAATTGTCTTTTTTTAAAAAGAAGCTAAATGATTGAAAACGAATCAATTAGTTAACTTTTCAAAAAAAAATAGTTCATCTATAAATAGGTAAATTTCATTTTAATTTAAAATAAAATACATTCTGCAATGGCAAGAAGAAGAAAACAGAAGCAATCCGAAGATACTTTAGTGGATTTAGTAGATGTTAAAGACAGTGCATCCGATTTTTTAGAAGATAATCAAAAGACGATTTTAGGGGTCTTAACCGCTTTAGTTTTATTGGTTGGTGGCTATATTTTTTATACACAATTTGTTCAAGCTCCTAAAGAAAACGATGCGGCAACGCAAATGGTACAAGCACAAGCTATGTTTGAAAAAGATTCCTTTGCTTTAGCTTTGACTAATCCGGGCGGAGGCTTCATGGGCTTCTTAGACATCATTGATGAGTTTGGAGGAACGGCAGTCGCTAATTCTGCCCAATATTATGCAGGTATCTCTTACCTACAATTGGGACAATACGATGCTGCAATCGACTATCTCGGTTCATTTGACCCCGAAGGTACCGTACTAGCTTATACTAAACATGGAGCTACCGGTGACGCATACGCAGAAAAAAATGACTTTTCTAATGCCTTGAGCAGTTATAAAAAAGCAGCAAATGCAGGTGATAATGAAGTGCTCGCTGCTTATTATCTAAAAAAAGTAGGGCTATTGCACGAAAAACAAGGACAATCTACGGAAGCCAAAGCTGCTTTTGAAAAAATTAAAAACGATTATCCTACTACTCAAGAAGGAACGGATATTGATAAATACATCGCAAGAGTGGCTGCTAAAGGCTAATTTTTGTGTTCATTTTAATGAAAAAGGGATACTCCTAGATGGGGCTATCCCTTTTTTTGGAGGGGTATAGAGGTGTAAAAATTCAAAGGTAAGAACACTATTCCTTTAGATTGTTCAGAATTTGGGATAAAGTTCCCTTGATTTTTAAGTGGGCAAAATCATAAATCTGAAATCATAAATCTATCTAGTTTTTACGTGGCCCATTTATGATTTTGGCGATGTATCAAATGTAAGGCTATTTGTTGGTGCGAGGTTTTTTAATAGAAAAATCCAAAATCAACAGATTTATGATGTATGATTTAAAATTTATGATTTATGATTTTTTCAACCCCAAAACTTATCGGTTATCTCTAAACCCCTGTACCTCTAAACCCTTATACCTCCTAACAAACCCTTATAAAAATGGCTTCCGCATTAAAAAATCTATCCAAATACGATGAATCAAGCTTACCTTCTATCGAAGAAAAAGCCTTTGGCATAGTCGTCGCAGATTGGAACGAACATATCACTCATGCTTTGTATGAAGGTTGCTATGATACCTTAATCAAACATGGTGCAAAAGAAGAAAATATTCATACGATTCAAGTGCCTGGTGCTTTTGAATTGACTACGGCGGCGGCAATGCTGGCACAAAGGCATCAAGTAGATGCCGTAATTTGTCTAGGCTGTGTAATTAAAGGAGAAACAACGCATAATGAATACATCAATCATGCTGTTGGGATGGGTTTAACTAACTTAGGCATCGCTACTGCAAAGCCTTTTATTTTTGGACTCTTGACCCCAAACAATGAACAACAAGCTTTAGACCGTGCAGGAGGGAAATATGGCAATAAAGGAGTAGAAGCAGCCGTTACCGCTATAAGAATGGCAGACTTAAAAGAAAATTTAGGAAAAAAGAAACAGAAAATCGGTTTTGGATAGTTTTTTTAAATTCAAAATCTAAAATGTAAAATTCAAAATCTAAAAGTAGGGAGCATCGAATATATTTGATTGATTATTAGTTAACTATACTAGAAACGGGATAAATTTGTGAAAATTAATTTAGAAGTCAGAAGTCA
>CAYMSC010000223.1:0-10019 GCA_964392805.1 uncultured Saprospiraceae bacterium | reverse complement strand
ACGGGATACATCTTAAATCATAAATCCGTCTATAAATAATATTAGATGGATTTATGATGTATGATTTAAAATTTATGATTTATGATTTTCCAGATAATCGAAACTTTAAGTATTACTGAAAAAATTATAAAGTAGCTAAACATCAAGTGGGCATATCATATACCATCCTAAGGTATCGACTTTATCAGCACCTTAACTTCCCCTATTAAATTGACCGCCAACATAATCGACTGATCTTTCAAAAAAGCTTCTTTCACTTCCAGTTGATGAACAGTACCATTCAAACTAATGCCTTCTTGAATTTTATAATCGCTTATTTGTTTTTTGATTTCGTTTTCTATAAAGGTCAGGTCTTCTTCCAATGGATAGACCAAACTACCTTCTAGTTTATTGACAAGCAATCCATTAAACAGCCATTTAGCAGACTTTAGTAAAAAATTTTTAGTGTCCAGACTAAACTCAATGTCTTTTATTTCAATATGGTTTTTCTTTTTATTATAGGAAGGAATGCCTTTCAGATTCAGCCATCCTGTGTAATCGCCTTTGGTCTTAGCTCTGATAGACATATTTTTCCCAGCTTTCTCTAATTGGATGTCTTCTATGATTACTTTTTTCTTACCAAAACCATATTCTTCTCCTTTGAAATTTTTTAGTGCTACTTTTTCAGCCTCTTCAAAAGGAATTTCAGACAATAAGTTCATAGAAAATTCGCCCTCCTGGTCAAAATCTTTTATTTCTAAAGGTAATAGCGGGGTATTTTTTGCAAAATTTGTTTTGTCTCCTACGCCAACTTGTGTGCTTCCCTGTACAAAAAGCGTACTAATAATCGTATCTTTTTCTGTCTTAAATGGAGATATAGCTAATCCTGTTGGGGTAAACTTAAATTTGGAATTATACTCCGCTGAGACTAAGATGGGTTCTTGTAAAATATTCCATGCTTGAGCCGCATATTCTTTGAGTGCAAAGCTTTCGTTGACCTGTTTATCAATAGCGTCGGTCACCGTTTTGGAGCTATTTGTTAACACTCGTTCTGCAATAGCCGTTACAGGAATTTTAAAACCTAATACCTTTGCTTTTGGCTCTTTTATCCATTTATATTGTACTAACTTAGTCTGTGTGGTAATCGTCCAATCCGTATTGAGGGTATAGTAGGTTTCAAAATCAAGCACGATGTCTCCTTCTGCCGCTACATCACCAAGTAACATTTCTTTTTTAACAAAAATATGCAAGGGGACTTGATATAAAAGGGTCGTATCTTTTAAGTCAATGGTAATGGAATCTACTTTGCTGACTGAGATTTGTAAATTACCATCGGAGATTTTATCATCAAAAATATTCCCATCAATTCGCTCATTGAGCGCACGTTCTAAATCTGTTTTGCTTAGTAAAATTGGAATAAAAAAGCTAGAAACAGCCGCTTTCTTATCTACCTTTTCGGCATCAGTCATTGACAAAGGTTGTTTTGTTTTGCAGGCGACTAGAAAAATAATACTTAAAAAAAATAATCCTGCAAGTCTCATAATTAGTAGTTTAAACCAAAATCCAAAACTAGTCATTAATTGTCAAAATTCATGAGGGATGCTCCCATTTTCGACAAAGCCTAGCAATCCATTCGACTGACATTTAAAAGATAGGGATTATTTAGTGCGTCGAACTACTATCCAGTAATTTGTAGCCAAAATTTAATCTTGCTTTAATCAGTTCATTTAAAGGAAATTAGCCGACAAAACCTTTTTCAATTATCACCGTATAGAATTACAACTAAAACAAGTATAAATATTAATAAAATTTACATGTTTGCCATTTTTCGCAAATATACTTATTATCAATTACTATCATAACAAACAATCTAGAGCCGACTCAAAACAAGATTTTGTTTAGTTTTTACACAAACTAAACTTGCTAACTTGATATTTGATAAGAAAATTAACCGGCCTTGAAAAAGAAAAGAACACTATACTACCTTGGCAGTTTATACCTACTGCTTTGCTGGAATTCCCTTTCCGCCCAAGATATTCATTTCTCTCAATTTTGGAATACCCCTATTGACATTAACCCTGCTTTGGTTGGTGTGGATAAAGAAGATACCCGAATTTTTGGTGCTTATAAAAATCAATGGCAGTCCGTTCCAGTTGGTTACACTACTTTTTCTGGCGCAATGGATACCAAATGGAATCCGTTTAATAGTGAAAATGGGTTTATGGGTATTGGCTTGCTATTCAATCACGACCAAGCTGGAGACTCGGATTGGACATTAACTGACATAAGTGGCCTTTTTTCCTATACTCAACAACTAAGTACTGGCGTTTTTGCTTCCGTAGGAGGACGGATTGGTTTAGGCAATCGTTCTTTTAAATTACAAGACCTCACATTCGATAATCAATTTAACGGGGAATTTTTTGACCCAGGAATTGCACCTAGCGAAAATTTTATAGATACCCGAACTTCTTTTCTGGACCTTGGTTTTGGTTTTAATTTACACCTACAGAAAGATGACTTTCGGACAAAACTAGACATTGGTCTAGGTTTACACCACTTAAATACACCCTCACAAAATTTTTACGCCAACAGCACCATTGACATTCCTATAAGAAAGGATTTTTATGCAATGGGTGTTTTAAAATTAACGGAGCAGTTTGATTTATTAGCTAATGGGCTTTTCCGATTTCAAGATAATTTTCAAGAAATTGTACTTGGCGCTGCTTTAAGAATACATCTAAACACCACTACCACAAAAGAATTGGCATTAGACATTGGCGCTAATGTAAGAACAGGAGATGCTATTTTACCCTATGTTGGTTTATTATATCACCAATGGAGATTTGGTTTTACCTATGATATTAATACCTCTCCATTTTCACCTGCTACTAGCAATAATGGCGGTCCTGAATTGGTGGCTATTTATACCATCACTAAACCAAAAGCAGCGTCTAGAAAAATTTGCCCTTTATTTTAGGTAAGGGACAAGGAAAAAAATAACCTCGTCATTTCTGGCATCTTATTTATTACTTCGTCCCTAAAAGCTTTAACTATGTCGAAACAAATCCTTTTCCTCCTATGTTTTTCGATAGTCTCCATTTCGGGCTACGGGCAAACTTGGAGACAATTTAAAAAAGAAGCTAAAAAAGCTTTTGTTAACCAAGAATACGACCATGTACTTTATTATTTAGACACTATGCAAAAAATTGATAGTGCTAAATTTGACTTATATTTTTTGCAAGCCGAAGCTGCCCAATATTATAATGCTTTTGAATTATCTGAAAGGAGCTATCAACAAGTTTTAAAGGACAACGATTCCAAAAATCTATTGCCTGCTACTTTTGGGTTGGCTGCTGTACAGAAAATGCAAGGAAAATATCAAGCTGCTATTAAAGGATTTAAGGACTATTTGGTAATGAATCCAGATACGACCAGTTCCAAATATAAAGAAGCTAAAGACCAAATACAAGCTTGCCTTTGGGCGATGGAATTGATAAAATTTAATGATGAAGATTTAGAGATTGCTCAATTAGGGCAAGAAATCAATACAGAATTTTCTGAATTTGCCCCTGTGCAATTCCAAGATAAATTATTTTTCTCTTCCCTCCGTTTCAAATCAGAAGATAAAAAAAATAAGGATTCCAAAAAGTACTCAAAGATTCTTGAACTAAAACGGGATACCACCGCTTCTAATCCTTTGGATTTAGGGCTTTCTAACGAAAAAGAGCACACAGCGCACATCGCATTTAACAAAGCAGCAGACCAGCTATTTTTTAATATCTGTAGTTATGCCGATGGAAATAAAATCCAATGTAAAATTTACACCAGAGTAAAATCAGCCGATAATACGTGGAGCACCGCAACTATTTTACCCGAATCCATCAATGTCCTTAATAAAACAACCACTCAACCTAACATTGGTTACGATGAAAATTTGGAAAAAGAAATTCTCTTTTATGCTTCTGATAGAATCGGTGGGAAAGGTGGATTAGACCTTTGGATGGCCTACATAGAAGCAGACGGACAATTTGCTACGCCTACTAATCTAACCACATTAAATACAGACAAAGACGATATATCTCCTTTCTTTCATAATTATACCCAAACGCTTTATTTCAGTTCTAATGGACAGAAAAGTTTAGGCGGACATGATGTTTATAAAACAACCTTGCAAAATGAAGAATGGCAGGAAATAGTTCATACTGGTTTCCCCTTAAATAGTAGTTATAATGATGTCTATTTTTCTTTAAATCATATTGGGAGCGAAGGTTATTTTGCGTCTAACCGAGAAGGAACTCGTTTTTTGGATAAGCAAATTTCGGCTTGTTGCTATGACGTTTTCAAAGCAGAATTCAACTCCTATTTATTAGACCTAGAAGTATTAACCTACCTGCAAACAGACAGTGGCCAAGTAGATTTAAAAGATGTTACCGTTTCTGTTTATGAAATTTTTGAAGATGCCGAACAAGCTATTGCCCACAAAATAGAACCTGAAGGCATTAGTCATTTATTTAGAATAAAAAGCAATAAAAAATATAAAATTATTGCTGAGAAAAAAGATTATTTCCCTGCGGAAGTAGCATTTAATACAGAAACACCTTTGGAGGGAGATATTGTGATTAAAGAGGTCTTTTTACAACCACTAAAATTAAATATTCTAACATTTACTGATGAGCCACCAATGGCCCCATTAGAAGCAGTTAATATTACGGTCATTGAAATTGACGAAGATGGAAATCAAAAACAATTAGCCCCCCTTTATGACCCTGTAAAAAACAGTATTTTCTTTCCACTTTTATCTGACAGAACCTATCAAATCTCTGCATTTAAAGAAGAACATGACCCTGTAAATGTAATTTTTTCGACTGATGAATGGTCTAGTTCAACTAATGTTCTCAAGAAAGAATTGATTTTGCCTAAAGCAGCGGAGAATATTAAGCTTAAAAACTTAAAACCATTTTCTCTTTATTTCGATAATGATTCTCCCAATCCAGGTTCAATAGAAGCTACCACTACTTTAACTTTTGCTAGTACCCTAGAAGCTTACCAAAGTCGAAAAGAAGAATTTAAACAAGAATATGCCAAAGGCTTGACTGGAACGGCGAGAGAAAAAGCAATGGAGGAAATGGATGACTTCTTTGAAAAAGAAATGAAAGGGACTTACGAGAAATTTATCAAGTTTACTAAAGCTACTTTAAAACGATTAGAACTAGGCAGAAATATTACCATTAGAGTTCAAGGTTTTGCCAGTCCTTTAGC
The DNA here is from genome assembly GCA_964392805.1 of uncultured Saprospiraceae bacterium. Taxonomy (GTDB): domain Bacteria; phylum Bacteroidota; class Bacteroidia; order Chitinophagales; family Saprospiraceae; genus JAFMDF01. The sequence goes on along the minus strand of CAYMSC010000223.1, from coordinate 4,781 downwards.
AAGTGAGCGGTATAATTTGATTTTAACTAAACGTCGAATTCAAAGTATGTATAATTTCTACAGCACCTTTGAGGGAGGAGCTATGAAAGAATATGTAGATAATGGTCGACTAATCATCGAACTAATTCCTCATGGAGAATCTAAAGCACCCACTGGAATCAGCGACCGACATGATGACCCTAGAAATTCGGTTTTTGGCTTAGATGCGTCTAAACAAAGAAGAGTAGAAATTAAAGAAGCAGAATCTATAAAAAATAAACCTCAACAACCATCAAATTCAGAAATTCCTGACTAACGACAAATGACTAACTCCCGGCTCAGAAACACTATTTTATCCTTCCTTTTTCTTTTAGGTGGGTATCAGGCTGCATTTGCCACGCATATTATTGGTGGAGAAATGAATTACAAATGTCTCGGTAATAATGAATACCAAATCTCCCTCACGGTCTACAGAGACTGTTTTTTAGGGGAAGCACTATTAGATGATACTGCCTATGTCGGTATCTTTGACCTTGCTAATGAGTTGGTCTTAACCCTTCCCATGTTATTAGGAGATATTGATACCATTTTTCAGGAGGACAATTGTTTGCAACTTCCTCCGAATATTTGTGTAGAAACCACTACTTATGTAGATACGATTACACTTATGCCACAGGTGGGTGGTTATCACATAGCTTACCAAAGATGTTGCAGAAATGGAACTATTCTCAATATTATTGACCCACTTAATACTGGAAGCACCTATGAAATTCAGCTCTCCGAAACTGCTATGCTCTCCTGTAATTCTAGTCCTATATTAAATGATTGGCCGCCTACTTTTGTCTGTGTGAATCGACCATTAGTTTATAGTAGTGCTGCGTTTGATGAAGATGGAGATTCTCTAGCCTATCGACTTTGCACGCCTTTCGAGGGAGGACTTTCAATGACTAACCCTAGACCTAGACCTTCTTTTCCTCCTCCTTTTGATACAGTTAGGTGGAATGCGCCCACTTATAGTTTAGATAATTTACTGGGCGGTGTTCCTTTAGAAATTGACCCATTTACAGGGCTTATGACCGCAACGCCTAACGTTATTGGTCAATTTGTTGTCGGTGTTTGTGTAGATGAATATCGAAACGGGGTCTTATTATCTAGTACTAGAAGAGATTTCCAATATAATGTCATTCCTTGTCAAGATGTTATTGCTTCGTTTGAACTACCAACTTCTCAATGTGCCAATCAAATGATCCAAATTAAAAATACGACAACAGGTGAACCAGATAGCTATTTTTGGAAATTTTTCGATAATCAACAAAATTTAATTGGTACTTCTGAAGAAGTTGACCCCTTATTTGTTTTTCCTGATACGGGTAATTACATCGTCCGACTAATTGTTAAACCGAATAGCATATGTCAAGATTCTTTGGACAAACCCATTTTCTTGCAGCCTAATACAATTACAGCAGATTTTCAGTATGATATTATAGGCTGTACCGATAGTTTAGAATTACAATTCACGGACAATTCTGTCAATACTTTGGGAACGATTGATAATTGGTTATGGAATTTTGAGGGAGCAATAGACACCTTGGTTAGTTTAGAACAGCACCCTCATATCACCTTACAGAATAGTCAAACACTTACGATTACCTTGCAAGCAAGTTCCCAAAATGGTTGTTTGGGAGAAAGTACGCAAGTGATAGATGCGATGATTATTCCTGATAGTTTTTCCGTTTCTATTTTTGATACGCTTATTGTTTGTCAAGGAGATTCCATCGAACTCAATCCTGTTTTTAATCCATCTTTAACCTATTCATGGTCGCCCTCGACTGGTTTAAACGATGATACTGCGCCCAATCCAAAAGCGTTTCCAGATACTTCTATTGCCTACGTGGTGATGATTAGAGATAGTGGCAATAATTGTGAACTTAGAAAAAATGTGTTTTTAGAAGTTCTTGATTTTGATAACTCTTTTGATTTCACCGTTAATTTTTTAGAATGTGGTGATAGTGCTCGGATTCAATTAGTACCTGAGCCCAATTATGATTTAAGTGCCGTTAGCTTGGAATGGGAAATTTTGCATAATGAAGATACTTTCTTATTTGATAATACAAGTCCTGTTTTTGTTTTTAATAATAGCGAAGAGGTCCTGATTAAAGGGACAGTAAGTGATAGATTTGGATGTTCCGTAACTGTTGAACAAAACATTCAAATAGATTTTATCAACGAGTTCATTGAATCTACTTTTGCCTTTTGTTTAGGAGATTCTATTGAACTAAATCCTGATTTTGACTCCACTTATACTTATCAATGGTCACCTGCGGAATTATTTCCTAATCCGTCCTTGCCCAATCCAGTGATTGCGCCAACTAATTCAACGGAGGTGACCGTGATTATTAATAACCAAGCTGCTAATTGTCCTATTGAACAAAAAACAAACTTAATTTTATTACCAACCATAGAAAGTGCTGATTTTCAATTTAGTATTACAGGATGTAGTGATTCTATTACTTTAGAAATTACAGAGGTTATTATTCAACCCGATGGCTTCATCAATGAAATAGTTTGGGAGCTGAATGGAGATTTAGAAAATAGTACTTCTACTGAGTTAAGACCAACTTTTATCCTAAGAAATAGTCAGTTCGTCCAGTTACAAATGAGTATCAATCCTTCTGGGAATTGTCCTAAAACGGTTACCAAAACCTTTCGGGTAAATTTATTAGAAGTTATTAATTTAGCCGAAAATTTAGTTATTTGTGAGGGGGAAAGTATTGCTTTGAATCCTGCCGAAGATTTCCCCGAATATGTTTATAATTGGACTCCATCGACCGCTTTAGATGATAGCAGTAGCATCAATCCAATAGCGACGCCTATGGAGACAACCACCTTTATCGTCAATTATACGGACAGCATTGGTTTATGTGCAATTCAAAGGGAAATAGTGGTCAATGTAAGAGATACCTTAGCCCCAATTAGTGCAACGGCGTCGGTCGAATGTGATGGAAGAACCCTCCAGATTACTCCAAATACAGATGCTTCCATACAATATGATTTTGACGATGGTTCTAGCCCATTAGATACAATGGCTTCCTTTGCTTATGAATATGCGGAACATGGGAGCTATGAATTGATGCTGCAATACGCTGAAGCATCAGTTTGCCCCGATTCTACTTCAATAACCATTGATTTGCCCGAAGATAATCTTTCGCCAAATTTTGAATGGAACGTAGAAGCTTGTACTAATAATGTAGCTAGTTTAGAATTATTAGATTTGTCTAAATCTATTTTTGGAGAAATCACCAACTGGGATTGGCAATTGAGTAATGGAGAAACTGCTACTGAACAAGAACCTGTTTTTCAAATTGACAAAAATCAGGAACTAACAGCCCAATTATTCATCACCCTTGATAATGATGCTAAATGTAGAGATAGTTTATCGGTAGTCATTCCTCCTTTATTGATTGACGAAAATTTTCCAGATTCTATCATTGTTTGTGCGGGAACAAGGGTTGATTTAAACCCTGAATTTAATGAAAACTATATTTATTCCTGGTCGCCATCGGAAATATTTGGAGACGCTAGTAATCCTAATCAAAGTGTGCTTATCAATGATGCCCAACAATTTACTGTTCAGGTTCGTAACGAGTTTGATTGTGTATTAAATGATAGTATTTTCACGGATGCTGCTCCATTTATTGAAATTAACACCTTAGAAATTCCTATTATTTGTGAAGCTTCCGAAGTAGTTCTAATGGCAGAAAGTAATCAGGCAGAAAATATTGTCTGGGTAAATGAAAATAATGATACATTAGGATTTGAGCCTGAATTATTAGTGATGATTGAAGAAACGCAAACTTTCACTTCTATATTTACTGACGACCATAATTGTGAAAATAGAGCCAGTGTTTTTGTTGATTTCCAAGCTATTTCACTGACTTACGATGAAGAACAGCCTATTTGCAATAGCGACAATAAAACATTGTTAGTCACCAATTTACAGCCAGAAAGTGAATTGAAATTCGATTGGACGCCTACTTTTGAAATTATTGATGGAATCGACACCAATAGCCCTACAGTAAGTCTAGAAGAACCCACCACCTTTACTTTCATCGCTGGAAATGAAGCTGGTTGTAGAGCCACAGGTAATATTTTTGTAGATATACTTCCTTTGCCTGAAATTAATGCTATGGCTGAACCCGAAACTATTTTTGAAGGGGAATCTAGTCAGCTTTCTGCCACTATTGCAGCAGATTATGTCTACACTTGGACGCCAGATAATCGGCTAGATAATCCAACTATTTTTAATCCTACTGCCAGCCCATTAGTAACCACTACCTACACAGTTGAGGTAATGAATGAAGCGGGCTGTGTTAATACGACCAATGTGACTGTTAACATTCGAGAAGGCATTTGTGATTTTCCATATATCTTTGTCCCAACTGGTTTTACGCCCAATAATGATGGGGAAAATGATGTCCTTTTTGTTCGAGGCGTTTTCATAGATGAATTAACTTTTGTTATCTACGACCGTTGGGGGGATAAAGTATTTGAAACCAATAATCAAGAAATAGGTTGGGATGGCACAAAAAATGGAGAAGCCCTACCCTCTGGAGTTTTTGGCTATTTTCTGAGAGCTGTTTGTAAAAATGGGGAGGTGTTTACTCGTCAAGGGAATGTGACTTTGGTTAGGTGATGCTTGGTAAAATCATACATCTGAAATCATCAATCATAAATCCATCTAATTTTTGTATTAAGTAACGACGAAATAATAAGTTGGTCATCTGGACGAGCTTATTTTGGTT
>CAYMSC010000222.1:0-10063 GCA_964392805.1 uncultured Saprospiraceae bacterium | reverse complement strand
GGTACTTGCTGCAATTCGGGAACGGAATAACAACTTGAGATACCAGGCACTATCGCCGTTTCTATCTCAAAATTATCAATGTACTCTAATTCTTCATGCCCTCTACCAAAAATAAAAGAGTCCCCTCCTTTTAAGCGAACTACATGTCCGTGCGAATAAGCATATTGTACCAACATTAGATTGATTTCTTCTTGCTTATACCGATGGTTATTCGCTCTTTTCCCTACGTATACTTTTAAGGCATTGACAGGTGCCTCTGCCAATAAAGCAGGATTACTCAACGCATCGTATAGGACAACATCTGCACTTTGCAATGCTTTTAGTCCTTTGACCGTGATTAATTCTGGGTCGCCAGGACCTGCACCTACTAGGGTTATTTTTGGATTATTTTTCATTGTTTGCTTATGGTAAAATATTTTTGATTTTACCACATAGTCACAATAGTTTTTTCACATAGTGCTCATAGTTTTTCTCTTTAGTATTACTGAAAAAATAAATTTACCAAAAGAATTTTGAATTGAATCTTTTTTCCATAGGTTTTCAACCCATTGAAAAGCTGCCCATCCTCTTCGAGGTTCATAAACTGCGTTTATTCATATTTCAAAATTGGTAAATTTATTTTTTCAGAGTTCTTTAGACATTGACCGAGTAGTTGCTTTATTCACTATACTAAATTTAAAATCTAAGTAAAGTGCTAAAATAGAACAAAGTCAAGTTCGGAAAACTATGTGAACTATGTGCTTTTTACTATGTGACTATGTGGTAAAAAACACGACGTCCTATGCCTTATAGAATTGGTCAACAACTAACTTATCTGTATCCACCGCACCTGCTTTAACCTGTGCCGCTCTAGTCGCCACCACATTCGCAAAAAATGCTTCTGCCTGCGCTAAATATTTCTCAGCAAATTCCGCCTTTGGCTCGTTTCCTTGAATCTGGTAAACCAAATCAGCGAAAGTTGTAAAACCTTCTAATTTGAAATCCCCTTCTTCAATATAGTGCTTATCAAAATCAGCGATAATTCCGCTATGCGTATTACACTTCACATCCGCACTCAACAATAAAGCCTTCGCTCCAATAATTAAGGAAGTATAACTATTATAGATACTAAACGCATAGTTTGGTTTAGCTAAATCTTCTTTCGCTAGTTCAATTCTTTCTTTCGCATCATTTACAATCGTAGAAACTAAATCCAAAGACACCCCTGCACACTCCCCTACTCCAATGTCTTGTACGTAATCCGTTACTTCGCCCCAATCATGCAAATAATCCGCACTCAATTCTTCTACTTTGGCTAAACCTTTCAATAAATTGTAAAAATATTTTTTCCCCTGCTGTTGGTAATAATCATTGAAATATTGGAATTCTCCACCATTATCTTCGTAATCCGCTAAAAGCGTTCTTACTACATCAGGAATTTGCTTTGTTGGTGTCTTGATAACTCTATCTGCTACAAAACCTTTTCCTTCCTCATCTACCCCTCCACCAATTACTACTTGCATTGCTGGATAAACCAAAGTCCCTCTTTTGATAGAACTTCCGTGGAAACCAATATTTGCCGCCATGTGCTGACCACAAGAATTCATACAACCAGAAATCTTGATTTTAATATTTCTTTCATTAACCAAATGAGGATACTCTGTTCTAAGCACCTCTTCTAATTTGGTCGTCAACCCTGTACTGTTGGTTACCCCCAACGCACAGGTATCTGTACCCGGACAAGCCGTAATATCCATAATGGTATCAAAACCTGGCTCTCCTAATTCTAAAGCATCCAATTGGTTAAATAAATGGGGAAGGTGCTCTTTTCTTACAAATCTCAGACTGAATCCTTGATTTACGGTGATTCTAATATCATCCGCTGCATATTCTTTGACTAAAGCTGCAAATCTTCTCGCTCTTTCTGCTCCTATATCTCCTAATGCTAATCTCAGATTCACACCATAGAATCCTTTTTGCTTTTGTTCAAAAACATTGGCTCCTAACCAAGCATCATATTTTTCTTGATTGTAAACAAAATCAATAGGTGCTTTTTTATCAGCAGCAACTGGTGTTCCTACTGGCACACCGGCTCTATTAATTTTATAAGTTTGGTAAGGCAATGCTTTCATCTCTGCTTCCACCAACTCCATGAATCCTTCCAATCCTAGTTTTTTAACTAAGAACTTCATTCTTGCCTTATGCCGCTTCTCTCTTTCTCCGTGACGGTCGAATACCCTTACGCCCGCTTCCATGAAAGGAATAATTTTGTCTTCATGCAAAAACTCATAAGCAACTGGTGCAACGATAGATTGCGCACCTAATCCACCACCTATCACTACTTTAAACCCTCTTTCGCCTGCTTCATTAATACGTGGAATAAAACCAAAATCATGGAAATAAGTATAAGCAGAATCTTTATCAGAAGAAGAAAAAGCAGGCTTAATCTTTCTTCCCATATCCTGAGAAATAGCATTTCTTAAAAAGTACTCATAAGTTGCTTGTACATACGGAGACACATCAAATAATTCATCTGGGTCAACTCCTGCGATAGCAGAGGCGGTTAAATTACGAACGGTATTTCCACAGGCACCTCTAGCGGTTACGCCCACTTCACTCAATTCGGTCCAAACCCCTGGTGTATCTTCTAATTTAATATGGTGTAACTGAACATTCTGCCGAGTCGTCAAGTGCAAGTTACCATTTGTATACTTTTCAGAAACATCTGCCAAACGCGCTAATTGTGCCGTCGTCAATTTACCAAAAGGAATCTTAGTTCGGAACATCTGCACATCTTTCTGACGTTGGCCATATACCCCACGCGTCAATCTAAAGTGCCGAAATCGTTCGCCATCCATCGTGCCATTTTGCATGGCTTCTATTTTGTTTTGTAAATCAATGATGTCTTTGGCTGCTACATCAGATACATTCTTTAAATCTAGGTTACCGCTCATGTTTAATTTTAATTTTCTGTACCGACGAATGAAGTCGTCGCTTAATTAATTTTAGTTTATTATCGACGAATAAATTCGTCGGTACGAAATAAAAAAGCCTTTTCAAATTTGTGGTTTTGAAAAGGCTTTTTTTATATAATTTTACTCTATAAAAGAGTGACTATTCATTACTAAAAAATCGCGCTTTTCAATGGAAAAACTTTGCAACAGCAACAACAACAAATTATAATAGAATTTTTCATTTTTGATAGTTATTTGCTTTGGTTAAATCACGATTAGTTATACATCATCAAACCTATTTTAGTTTGATTCTTTTACAACATTATGTCCAAAAAACTCGGAAAGCAAGAAACTTTAACATTATTTTTATATGTAAAAAGTAACATATTTTTGTATTAAAAAATATTCTTTTAAATCTACTTTATTACATTAAAAAAACATAAAATATTGGCAATCAATTAATTAAAACTCCAATTTCTAAAAAAAAACTAAAAAAAAAGTCCAATTCAAAAAAAACACCAACAAATATTTTTTTTTATAATGTTTTGTTTTTTTTGAAAATGGACTTAAAAATTATAGTCTTTTTATACTATCTATATTGCTCAATAAAAGAGACGGTTACCTCCAAAAATTTCTCTGTTTCGCTAAACATTGGAGAATGCCCAGATTGGTCAAAAATCACCAATGATTTATCCGCTGCTGGCGTTCCTAATTCTTCCATCATTTCCACTCCTAAACTAGAGGCTACTACAAAATCATATTTTCCTCAAAGCATCAAACTTGGAATGGTTATTTTGCCCAAATCATTCGCCAGTGGAACAGCTTTTAATAAAATTTTAACGACTGTCGATTATTACAAGTAGGTATCGAATAAAAACAAGTAATGGTCTAAAGTTGTTTTATTATTAAACTTATTCCTTTAAATTGACTTTAATAATTCGGGTTCCTTTTTAAACAACTAAAATTGATGATTATGAAAAATGATATGATTTGTATTTTTAGTACCAAGCAACTTTATGAAGCTAAAGTAATTGAGGCTTTATTAGCAAATAATGATATTGACACCTTTGTAATGAATCAGCAAGATTCCGCTCATGGCATGATGTTACCGGGAACAGTACAAATTTATATTCCTGCGGAATTTGAAATAGTTGCAAAAGGAATTATCAATGATGGATTGGCACAATTAAATTAATTTCAGTTATCGGTTATCCCTTGTCCGTTTTATCTAAAATTGGCAACTAGTTACCGTAAAATATAAAACAGCAATAAAATATGGAAAAGATAACTTTAGGAGCTGGCTGCTTTTGGTGTGTAGAAGCCGTTTTTCAAGAATTAAATGGCGTACAATCTGTCATTTCTGGCTATACGGCTGGGCATACCAAAAATCCAACTTATAAGGAAGTTTGTTCTGGTTCAACAGGACATAATGAAGTGGCGCAGGTTACTTTTGACCCTTCAATCATTTCTTTACAAGAGGTATTAGAGGTCTTCTTCTCGACACATGACCCGACTACCCTAAATCGACAAGGCTATGATGTTGGAACTCAATATCGGTCTGGTATTTATTATAATTCGGATGCTCAAAAAGCAACGGCTGAACAAGTCAAAAAAGACTTTGCCCCAACACTTTATGATGCCCCTATTGTCACAGAAATTGAAAAATTAGGGGAGTTTTATGTAGCAGAAGATTATCACCAAAACTACTATACTTTAAATCCAAATTATGGATATTGTAAAGCAGTGATTAATCCGAAAGTCAATAAGTTTAGAAAATTATATAGAGAGAAATTGAAGAAGTAATACAGTAGACAGTAGGCAGTTTGCAGTAGGCAATTTGGAAGCCTTTATACCTTTAAACCCTTATACTTTTTATACCATGAAATTAAATCAATTAACGCCCGAAGAGGCAAGAGTTATCGTCCACAAAGGAACAGAAAGACCTTATACTGGCGAACTTTATACCAACGAAGCAGAAGGTTTATACGTCTGCAAACAATGTGATGCCCCTCTATATAAGTCTGAGCATAAATTTAATGCCCACTGCGGATGGCCTGCTTTTGATGATGAAATAAAAGGAGCAGTAAGAAGAGAAACCGATGCGGACGGTCGTCGAACAGAGATTCTATGTGCCAAATGTGATGGTCATCTAGGACATGTTTTTAAAGGAGAACGATTGACTGCTAAAAATACTCGGCATTGCGTGAATAGTATTTCTATGAAGTTTGTGCCGAAAGAAGAATAGGTAGTCTTGCTGTTCCTTGTGTAAAAAAGATGTCAGTTTTGAATATGGAAATCTTGGTAGTAAGGGGTTTCGCAAAAAATAACTCCGACGCATAGGAGCAGGCTCTACGCAGACAAGCTAGGAGGATAGGTCCCACGGATTTAGCGGATTAGGCGGATTTACACGGATTTTCCTTATATCTTGCATTATCATTTTTGCATAGAGCCTGCTCCAATGTGTCAGAGTTATTTTTTTCATTTTCCCTAAATTTGATAAAATAATTAAAGCATGACCTATCAAATACAGATTAAGTCAGACCTTAATGAAGACTTTATCCAAATAATTCAATCTTTGAAGAATATTGGATTAGTTGAAAACTTTCGTCAGGCGGATAGCCTTTCTTTGGAAAATAGTCCTCTATCCGAATCCAGCTTGTTAAAAGTATTAAAGGAAAGAGAAAAAGAAATAGAAGATGGCAATTTTTGGCAAAAAAAGCAAATCATTCCCAATATCTACACTTTAAAGTCAATAATTTTCCAATCAGGCTATATGTATAACTTCTGGCAATGAAATGGTCTGACAATAAATTTTAATTTATGGTCTGACTTCTGACCTCTATTTCAATCAATCAACAAAGCAAAAGATTCAAAAAAAGCATCCGTCGCCTCATTCATACTTCGCCCTCTTTCCGTTGCTGTTTGAATGGTATAAAATCGGTTTTCTACTAAAAAAGCTCTTGTTTTCAGGGTCGCATGACCTGCTCGATAATCAATTCGCCAATGCCGACCGGGATATTCTTTGTAATTTAAGTTATCCGAATAGCGCAATTCCCCTGCCACACTTTCCACCGCCGCCGCAATCGTATTTTCAAAAAAATCTAAAGCCAGTTCGGTAGAATCTGAATGAATCGTATATTCAGGATAATCACAATAAGTAATCATATACATGGCATTTTCTGCTTCTCTCGATTGGTCTTGATAATAATAGGTGATGTATTTTATTTCCCCAATATCTGTATGAATAACTCGTTCATTCAGCTGCATTTCTCCTGGTGTAAGGACTCTAAATTTACCCTCATAAGACTTAAATTCTTCCCAGCCAGGATTACCACTGACTAATAAAAACGGAAGTACACAAAAAGCTAATAGATTCTGCCACATAATATACGGATTGAATTTAGATTGTTCAGACATTTTTGTCCGAGCATGTATGTTGTTTCGGATAAGGAGGTCCGAACTACGAAGTTATAACGAAATGAATTAGTAAGTTGATATAAGAGAGAGATTAACAAAAACTTAAAGTTTTCAAGTTTATTTCTACTAATTTTTGTCATATTTAAGTCTGCACGCTAATTCCATGAGTTTCCTTATTAATAATCCTAAAAGGATGTGTACTTTTGTTGCCCATCTCCAGATGAATCCTTTCAATTAATAGACAGTTTCTTCACAAGCTGTCTTGAAAATTGAAAATTCTAAATTGAAAATTGAAAATTTCAAAAAGGCTATGATAAAATCTTTTCCTTATTTATTAATATTCTTTCTCTTTGCTTGCGGTGGTCAGCCAACAAGCGAAAATGCGACTGATAACCGACCCGTTTTTGAACAAGTTAGTGCTAGTTATAGTGGTATCAACTTTGCCAATACGATCAAAGAAAATGTAGAAACCAAGGAAAATCTCCTCGACTACGATTTCTTTTATAATGGCGCAGGGGTCGGTATTGCGGATTTGAATAATGACGGGCTGGATGATATTTTCTTTTGTGGCAACCAAGAAGATAATCGTCTATATCTTAATAAAGGGGATTTAAAATTTGAAGATATTAGCCAAAAAGCGGGAATTAATACCAATAAAAAATGGTCAAACGGCGTCACCTTTGCCGATGTGAACGCCGATGGATGGTTAGATATTTATGTGGCACAAGGCGGGCCTTTTGATGCGGAAGAAAAGAAAAACCTATTATTTATCAATCAACAAGATTTAACTTTTAAAGAAAGTGCTGTTGAATATGGTTTAGCAGATAATGGAATTAGTACGCAATCGGTCTTTTTCGATTATGACAAAGATGGCGATTTGGATTGTTTGGTAATGAATGAGAATTTGTTATTTGGTGTAGACCCTATCAATTTTTATAAAATGATTGGGGTAAATGAGGTTTTGTTTAGAAATAGTTGCAGTCATTTATACCAAAATAATGATGGGCAATTTACGGATGTGACGGAAGCCGCAGGACTGCTAAAACCTAGTTTTGGCTTAGGCTTAGTAGCGAGTGATATAAATGAGGATGGATGGGTGGATTTCTACATGGCAAATGATTATTACCTACCCGATGTACTATTTATCAACCGAAAAGACGGTACTTTTTCTGATGAAATCAAAAGTAAGACCAAGCAAGTTTCTTTCTTTGGAATGGGAGCGGATATTGCCGACCTCAATAATGATGGGCTGCAAGATATTTTTGTCTTAGACATGGCATCTCAAGACCATTATCGAGCAAAAACTTTGATGGCTTCTATGAGTACGTCCAATTTTAATATGTTAGTCAATCGCTTTCAATATCAATACCAGTACATGTTCAATTCTTTGCAACTGAATACAGGGATTGGTAGTTTTAATAACGCTGCCCAAATGGCGGGAATTTCTAAAACAGATTGGAGTTGGGCTGGTCTAATGGTCGATTGGGATAATGATGGAGAAAAAGAAATCTTTGTCAGCAATGGTTACCGAAGATATGCTTTGGACAATGACTTTAAAAAAGAAGTGGACAAGGTAAAAAATCAGTATGATGGAAATGTGCCGATTAACGTCAAGCGAAATTTATATGAACAAATGCCTTCCGAAAAATTACCCAATGTCCTTTATAAAAACCAAGGCGATTTTCAGTTTAAGGATATTGCTAAAAATTGGGGTTTAGGCGCACCTTCCTACTCAAATGGAGCGGCTTATGCGGATTTAGACAAGGATGGTGATTTGGAATTAGTGGTTAATAATATAGACGAAAAAGCCTTTTTATATAAAAATTTAACTACCGAACAAGGTAGAGGTAATTACCTAAGAATCAAAACTAAAGGAAAAGATTCTGAACCATTTTCAAAAGTCTATCTCAAATATGATGGAAAAATCCAAATGGTGGAACATAAGCGAGTAAAAGGCTATCTATCTGCTACGGAGAATGTAGCGCATTTTGGACTGGGAGCGGTCGAGACAATAGATACAGTTCGTATTGTTTTTGCAAATGGAAAAGTACAGGAGCAATATAATGTGGCAGCAAATCAAGTACTCACAATAGACGAAAGTGCTTCCATCCCGATAGCTATCGGGACAAGCTCTGGAAGCAATAGTGCCTCCACCAACAACCTTTTCCAACAAGTCTCTATTGGTAGTTTAAAACTCTTTTTTAAGCATAAAGAAAATGCCTATGATGACTTCGTCAAAGAGATTTTATTGCCTTATAAACAATCAACTTTAGGCCCAATTATTTCTAAGGGCGATTTAAATGGTGATGGCAAGACAGACCTTTTTGTAGGTGGTGCAGCAGGTCAAGCAAGTCGAGTTTTTATTCAAGGGGATGGTCAATTTACTGCCGTTAAATCTTCTGTATTGGACCAAGATGCCGCCGCAGAAGATATGGAAGCTGCCTTTTTAGATATAGATGGTGACGGTGATCAAGATGTATATGTAGTAAGTGGAGGCAATGCTTTTTCTGCTAATGCCGCCAATTATACCGACCGATTATACCTCAATGATGGACAAGGCAATTTGACTAAATCTACGGCTAACTTTAGTGAATTTGGGTTTAGTGGAAAGTCCGTCACGCCGATAGATTATGATAAAGATGGGGACATGGATTTAATTGTGGGCAATCGAATTGTACCCCAAAGTTATCCCAAAGCAGCGCCTTCTTTTGTCTTCCAAAATGACAATGGTCAATTCACTAATGTTACGGAGGACATTGTGCCCGAATTAGCTAATTTTGGCATTATCAATCAAGTCATAACTACTGATTTTGATAATGATGGTTGGCAAGATTTTATAGCGGTCGGCGAATGGACAGGCATCGGTATTTTTCAAAATCAGCAAGGCACTTTTAGAGATATTTCGGACGATAGTGGGTTAATGGAGGAGAAAGGTTGGTGGTTTTCTGTTAGCGAAACGGATGTCAATAAGGATGGCTTAAAAGACTATCTGATTGGTAATGTTGGTAGAAATATCAAACATAAAGCGAGTCTAGAATCTCCTTTCAAAGTGTATGGCAATGACTTTGATGCCAATGGTACGTTTGATGTCGTGCTTACTAGCAAATATAAAGGCGAATATGTACCATCGAGAGGTCGAGAATGTTCTTCCCAACAAATGCCTTTTATTGCCGATAAATTTAAATCCTATGATGAATTTGCAAAAGCGTCTTTGAAAGATGTTTATGGCGATAAATTGAGTACTTCGGTGCAAGCAGAGGCAACGCAGTTTCAGTCTATTGTGTTGATTAATAAAGGAGAGGGGGCTTTTAACATGCAGAAATTACCTTCGGAAGCACAATCTTTCCCGCTACTATCTGCTGTCTTTTATGATATCAATCAAGATGGTTTTGAGGATGCGATTGTCGCTGGAAACATCTATGACATGGAAGTAGAAACGCCTCGGTTAGATGGTGGTTCTGGGATGGTTTTATTGTCGAATCAAAGGGATGGGTATACGGTTTTGCCTGGTCGGGAATCTGGGTTATTTATTGATGGGGATGTGAAGGATTTGGAGTTGGTGGAGATTGGGGGGGGTAGTTATTTGGTGGCTGGGAAGAATGGGGGGTTGTTGAGTGTTTATGCTGTTGGAGGCGATTAGGGATTTTAGGATTTTATGGGGGATTTTTATTTTTTATACAACGGATAATTGAAGGACAACGGATTTTTTTATT
>CAYMSC010000221.1:8755-10123 GCA_964392805.1 uncultured Saprospiraceae bacterium | reverse complement strand
CTCGTCCAGATGACCAACTTATTATTTCGTCGTTACTAAACCCCATGATTATTAAAATCATGGGGTTTTGAATTATATATTCAGTAATTATTAATTCGTAAGGGTATCGCTCCTACGACCTATTCTGATAAAAAATTACCTTATGAAAAAAATATTAATCGGCCTAGCTTTAGTGCTATTTTTTGGAACTGGCGTTTATTTGACCAAAAAATACTACACTTGGCATGAAATTCAAGCCAAAGAACAATCCCAAGTTTTATTAGAGAAAGTCAAGAATGTTTATAAGCTAGTAACTGTCGAAGGGCATTTTTCAGAGGTTTATACTTATGAAGATTATTGGGCTTATGATTTTAGTCCTTTTAGAAAAAAAGCTTTGATTCGAGTGAAGGCAAAAGTAGCGATTGGCTATAATCTAGAACAAATGGAAATTGAAGCTTTTCCCGAACAACAAAAAATTGTCATTAGTCAATTGCCTGAACCCAGTATTATTTCGGTAGACCATACATTAGATTATTACGATATTTCAGAAGGCACTTTTAATTCTTTTAATAAGGAGGATTATAATAAATTGAATGATAACGCCAAGGAATTTATTATTCAAAAAGCAGCGGAAAGTGATTTATTAGATTCAGCGAAAGGGCAAGCGAATCAAGCTTTAGAAATGATGGAATTTATGGTAGAAAGCGCAGGTTGGACGTTGGAATATAAAAAAGACTTGGTGAATCAGAAGACCTTGGATAAGTTGCTGGAATAGTTGTAGCGCCAAGCGCTGCTTGGCGAATTGGCGTTACAGTCACAGTCACCAAGCAGCGCTTGGCGCTACAGTAACACCAAGCATCAAAAACAAATTATCAATCCCAATATTAGGCGATAAAAATCCAGCATTCGAAATATGCCTAAATCTAGGTTTTAGACTAAAACCTATCCGCTCTCCTATCATTTGGTAATAGCCAATTTCAAAATTATCAGAAAAAATAAAACCGCTAGCTTGGATGCTTGTTTCCAAAGATAAGTAATGCGGACCTGCTCCAATAGAAAAGGATAAGGCATTTTTGTCGGATAAAGGCAACCAATATTGAAAGCCTAGATTTACCCCAAATTCATAAGTAGTAGGAAAAGGAGTCGGCGCATTATTTAACACAAATTGCGGTTCAGCAAAAACTTTGAAATGACTTTTTTTAGCCGACTTAAATTGATATACCCGAATCCTAGCGGTAAAAAATAGCGGTGTATAATTATATCCTTCTGGAAGTTTTTCGTGGATGATGGATGGACCAATTGCTATTTCTCGAACATTTCCATTAAATAAATTTTGGGCTACTAGGAAAATGGGTAAGAAACCAAATAGAAAAGAAAAGAGCAACCGAC
>CAYMSC010000221.1:0-8655 GCA_964392805.1 uncultured Saprospiraceae bacterium | reverse complement strand
AAATTAACGTGCTACTTGTCGCCCATGACAACGTTTGAATTTTTTACCACTACCACATGGACAAGGCTCATTTCTACCCACTTTCTTTTCTTCTCTTTTGAAGGTCGTTGGTTTCTTTCTTCGACTTACGCCTTGTGCAGCTCTTCTAGCAGCAACGTCTTCGCTTCTTTCTGTTGTATTGGTATTTGTTTTACTGAAATCTGTTTGGCGTTGCTTTGCTTCTTCTAAAGTTGTCCCTCCTGAGAAGATTAATGTCCCTTTGGATAAATAAGAAGTTACTTCCTCATTTACTTTATTGACCAATCCTTCAAAAAGATTATATGCTTCCATTTTATAGACTACTAAAGGGTCTTTTTGTTCAAAAGAAGCAGACTGAACAGAATCCTTTAATTCATCCATTGACCGAAGATGCTCTTTCCAACTGTCATCAATCAAAGCTAAACTAACGGCTTTTTCGATGTCTGTTACAATCGTTTTACCATTTGATTCTACGGCATTTTTGATATTAGCAGCAATAGGTAATGGATTTTTTCGACCATCTGTAAATGGGGTTAAAATATCTTTGTACCGAGGCTGATTTTCGTGAACATCATTGATGATTGGTAATAATACCGTTGAAATATCATCACTCTTTTGGTCGTAATATTGCAGGAATTGCTCTTGGTACATATCAACCAAATCATCCGCACCACTCTCTTCAAACTGTTCTTTGTTAATTTTTGGGTCAAAACCAATTAGACCAACGGAGTCCATTTTAAAAGTATCATAATTCCCACCTGCTTTATGACTTTGAACAATATTATCGGTTAATGACAAAAACATATTATTTAAATCAACCGACAGCCGTTCTCCAGAAAGTGCATTTTTACGTTTTTTATAAATCGCTTCCCGTTGAATATTCATTACATCATCATATTCCAATAATCGCTTTCTAATACCAAAGTTATTCTCTTCTACTTTTTTCTGCGCTCTTTCAATAGATTTAGAAACCATAGAGTGTTGAATCACTTCTCCTTCTTCATGGCCCATTTTATCCATCAATTTTGCGATTCTTTCAGATTGGAATAAACGCATGAGTTTATCCTCCAAAGAAATATAAAACTGCGAACTTCCGGGGTCTCCTTGACGACCCGCTCGACCTCTCAACTGTCTATCGACCCGTCTAGAATCGTGTCGTTCGGTACCGATAATCGCTAAACCTCCTGCTCGCTTCACTTCGTCAGAAATTTTAATATCCGTTCCCCGACCTGCCATATTGGTGGCGATGGTTACTTTGCCCGGTTTCCCTGCTTCTGCTACAATATCTGCTTCTCGCTGATGTTGTTTGGCGTTCAAAACATTATGGTCAATGCCTTTTATTTGTAAGACTCGACTCAATTTCTCTGAAATATCTACTGAAGTGGTACCTACTAAAACTGGGCGGCCTTGCGATGTCAAATCTAAGATGTCATTAACAACCGCATTAAATTTCTCTTTCTCGGTTTTATAAACCAAATCTTGTCTATCATCTCTGGCAATTGGCCGATTGGTAGGAATAACAACGACATCCAATTTGTAGATTTCCCAAAGCTCACTTGCTTCTGTTTCTGCGGTACCCGTCATACCTCCTAATTTGTGGTACATTCGGAAGTAATTTTGTAAAGTTACAGTAGCATAAGTTTGGGTAATATCTCCAATTTTTACGCTTTCCTTCGCTTCCAATGCTTGATGTAAGCCATCAGAGTACCGACGACCTTCCATCATCCGACCTGTTTGCTCATCGACAATTTTCACTTCATTGTCCATGACCACATATTCTTCATCTTTTTCAAAAAGCGTAAAAGCTTTTAGTAGCTGACTTACGGCGTGCAGTCGACGAGATTTAACGGCAAAATCTTGAGATAGCTTTTGCTTGGCTTCTATTTTTTGCGGTACTTCTAATTCTTCGTTGTCCTCAATTTCCATCATTTCTAAAGTAATGTCTGGCATTACAAAAAATGCTGGGTTGGATTCTCCTTTAGATAAAAATTCTACCCCTCTTTCGGTTAATTCTACGTTTCTATTTTTTTCGTCAATCGTAAATAATAAAGGCTCATCGGCTATGTGCATATGTTTGGATTGCTCCTGCATATAAAAATTGTCTGCATTTTGCAATTCTACCTTTACTCCTTCCTGACTTAAAAATTTAATTAATGGCCGATTCTTTGGTAAGGCTCTGAAAGAACGCAATAATGCCAAACCCATTTGCCCCTCATCATTACCAAATTCTCCTGCGTTGAATAATTTTTTTGCTTCCGTTAAATAATCTGTCGCAATTTTCTTTTGAGCATTTATTAAGCGTTCTACTTTTGGTTTCAACTCTGCATATTCTTGGTCTTCACTTCCTTTTGGTACAGGACCAGAAATAATTAAGGGCGTTCGAGCATCATCAATTAAAACAGAATCGACCTCATCAATCATACAAAAGTGGTGCTTCTTCTGAACCATTTCTGTAGAGGACTTCACCATATTATCTCTCAAATAATCGAAACCAAATTCGTTATTGGTACCATAGGTAATATCACATTCGTAAGCTGCATTCCGTTGTGGAGAGTGTGGCTTATATTTATCAATACAATCAACCGTTAAATGTAAGAATTCAAAAATTGGTCCGACCCATTCGCAGTCTCGACGAGCTAAATAGTCGTTTACGGTAATTACGTGAACCCCTAAACCTGATAGCCCATTCAAATAAGCTGGTAAGGTTGCTACTAATGTTTTACCTTCTCCCGTTGCCATCTCCGCAATCTTTCCATCATGCAACACCATTCCTCCAATCAATTGCACATCATAGTGGACCATATTCCACGTAATCTCTCCACCTGCTGCCAACCAACTATTTTGCCAAGTTGCTTGACTTCCCTCAATGCTTATATATCCTTTTTTGGTATTTCCTGCTAGATTTCTATCGTGGTCCGTTGCGGTAACGGTTATCGA
Organism: uncultured Saprospiraceae bacterium; assembly: GCA_964392805.1. Classification (GTDB taxonomy): domain Bacteria; phylum Bacteroidota; class Bacteroidia; order Chitinophagales; family Saprospiraceae; genus JAFMDF01. The sequence goes on along the minus strand of CAYMSC010000221.1, from coordinate 5,700 downwards.
TTGATTAGAAGAAAAACGACGAGCTGTTTCTTTTACTACGGCAAAGGCTTCTGGAAGTAATTCTTTTAAAATGTCTTCCAAGTGCTTATCTCGCTCTTTGGCAATTTCATCCATTTGCTTAAAAAGACTTTCCTTTTCGTAGAGATTTTCTTCTACTTTAGCTTGGTCTTTTAAAGATTGAATGTCTTCATCAATCCCTGCTAAATGCTCCTTGATTCGTGCTCTAAACTCTAAAGTCTTATTTCTTAGTTGGTCGTGACTAAGATTTTGAAGCTTGGCAAATTCCTCATTGGTTTGGTCTACAAAAGGCATATAATGTGCCTCATCTCTATCGTATTTTGTACCAAATAATTTCTTGATAAACTTAAACATGAGTCGTTGTATATTTTAATCGTTATATCTTAGAGCTTGTTGGGAATTTGTTTTTGGAGATAAAAAAGATGTATTTTTTGGCTTGATGATGTCAAATTTCTTTGTAATAGCCGTAGCTATTGCTAATAAATTTGAGGAAATCAGGACGAAAAAGACGCTTTTTTAACCCAAAGGATAAATTCCCAAGAAGCTCTCATTCTTGACTTGAAAACGTAAAGATAACAAGTATCTGTATGTAACGTTCTAAAAGGAAAGTTAATATCAGATAAACGGGTACATAATTTATACCAATGCAAGATTTTAGTCCTTTTTATGACAGAATGGCGGAGATGTAAGAATAATGCGGAAAGGATGGCAGGCGAAATAAAATTATAAGTCTTCGAAATTTATATCAATATATAATTCAGATAATGGAATTTGGGCATCAATACATGGAATACTCAAAATATCAGCTAATTGACTTAATGCACTATAAACCCGCAGTAATAAAATTGGAATTTTTCAAAATCTAAAAACGAAAGTAATACTTATACGTTTCTTTTATAGATTATTTCCGATTCTTAAAAGCTATTATATGAAAAATGTACTGTTTTTATGCTTTTCTTTATTTTCAATTTCTGCTTATGGTCAAACTTTCGAGCAACCACCAACAGGCCCCGGAAGTGCTACCTACCAACATGATTCCGTACTTTTCCATAATTATGCAGAAGATGCGGATGGCTTTTGGTTATTTGAACCTGCTTTGCCTACCCCAAAAGAAACAAACTTGATTGTTTTTATACATGGTTATGGGGGATATAATCCTATGATTTATGGTCAATGGATTAGACATTTGGTTCGGAAGGGAAATACGGTCATTTATCCTCGGTATCAAAAAACAGTTTTTTCTCCCGGTCCCAATAAATTTTCTCCAAACATAGTTACGGGAATTAGAAATGCCTTAAAAACAATCGAATTGAGTACGACTCATATTCCTACAAAGAGCGAAGAACTATGTATGGTAGGCCATTCTTATGGTGGAATTTTAAGTGCAGAGATTACCCTTAATTGGGAAAAATATGATATTCCAAAACCAAAAGGTATTTTTCTTTGTGCGCCCGGAACGGGGCCTTTTAAGGCTGGTAAATTGGAAGACTATAAAGATATGCCTGCTGATGTGAATTTATTAGTGATGGTAAATGAAAATGATTATATCGTTGGCGATGAAATGGGAGTTAAAATATTTGAAACAGCAGTAAATACACCCAATCGAAATTTAATCAGACAGTATGCAGATGATGCGAATGGTATTTCTGCTGGACATAATGAGAGTTATTGTATAGATGAAGCATTTGATTCAGGACACCATAATTATACCGCTAAAAAAGCATTGCGTATTACTGAAACGAATGCAGTAGATTATTATGGTTATTGGAAATTATTTGATAGTTTGATTGATTGTAGTCGGAATGGAAAAAATTGTGAATATGCTTTTGGGAATACAACTCCCCAACGAAGTCTAGGGATTACAGCAGCAGGAAAGGAGGTGAAGGAATTAGAAATAATTACTAGTAAACCAAATCAAATTTCTGCGAAAGAATGAGTAGAGGTTATTTGATTAATCAGATGCTTAATGGTTGCAGTTTTAAATCTGACCTCTGACAGTACCGATGAATCGGGACGGTCTGACTTCTGACCTCTTTTGAGTAGGCTAATTCCCAACCATAACATTACTGATAGCTGTTTCTGGAGAAAGACCCATATCTTCTAATTCTAGCAGATTGCCTTTAAAGACGTTCAAATCTACGAAGCCTTCGATGCCTTTAACGGAACCCCTATTTCCGTATTGCCAGAAAGACCATTCTTTTTTGGACAATAATATCGGTTCGGCTGTATTATAGCGGGCCATCCAAATAGGGTAGTCTTTGAAATCGTTGAGTAAGTATTGGAAGTATAATTTTTGATTGGTATAAATGATAGGCCGTATTTTGTAGTGTTTTTCAACTAAATTTAACCAAGTTTGCAACTGGGAAATAATTTCTTTTTTAGATAAACCATTAGTCACTTCAAAATCTAAAACAGGCGGTAAATCACCAAAGTGCATGGGAACGGTTTGAATGAAGTTATTAGCTTGTGCTTCCGCAGATAAATTAGGGTGGAAAAAGTGATAGGCTCCCCTTTTAATATGGACTCTTTTTAATTCTTCCCAGTTTTGAGTAAAACAGTTATCTTTAAATTCCTTACCTTCGGTCGCTTTAATAAAAGCAAAATCTATTTTTTGAGTGGCAACGGTATCCCAATTAATTTCTAATTGGTGGTGAGAAACATCTATTCCATGTACAGCAAAATCTGCTAATCGCTCCGTAGGTCGATTACAACTGCATAAAAGCAGGCAAAGTGATACAATGGAAAAATAATATTTCATGGGTAATTCTAAACTCGAGCTATGCTGTTAGTTTAAATTAATTGGGAATATATCTTTTTATTAACGAATAAAATCACTAAAATGATGTCTTTATAGGGAGGAAAATCATTATTTACTAACTTTGTTTCGTTTTCTCATAGATGGGTAAGATAGGAATTCCCTTATTTGTTTGCTTGTAATTATTTTATAAAAATAATGATATGTTTTGATGGAGTCAATATTTTCTACTTTTTTAACACTAGGTTTTGAGCATATTTCGGATATAAAAGCTTACGACCATATTTTATTTCTAGTGGCTTTGTGCGCTATTTATCGCTTGACGGAATGGAAAAAAGTACTCATTTTAGTTACTGCTTTTACTATTGGACATTCGATTACTTTAGCTTTAGCCGCATTAGATATGATTTCTTTTTCAACTAAAATTGTGGAATTTTTGATTCCTGTTACGATTTTAATCACTAGTCTTTTTAATGTATCAAGGCGGCAGGAAGTGGAAGGAGCATCAACCGTTTTTAATGAAAAAATTAACCTTAATTACCTTTTTGTCTTATTTTTTGGTACTATTCACGGTATGGGCTTTTCCAATTTTTTGCGTTCGACGATTATGCCCGGTGAGGAAGATACTTTTATTACTCAATTATTGGCTTTTAATATTGGTGTGGAATTAGGACAATTAATGATTGTGGCTATTATCTTAGCTATGGCTTTTTTGGCACTTAATATTTTTAAAGTAAAACAGCGAGAATGGAATTTATTTGTATCGGGGGCTGCTGCTGGAGTTGCTATTATTTTGATGATGGATACTTGGCCTTTTTAATATCATTCAGAAGAGCAGAGAATAGAGATAGGCAATGAATTGAATTGAATACGTTATATAAAATAATTACTCGTTGATTTTCTATCCATTCTTGTTTGATCGTTAACCGTTTACCGTGAACCGATAGTCAATTATTTTTTTCGCTCGGTTACATAAGTAACTAAGTCCTTCAAAGCGGTTTTAACTATTGATTCTGGAAATTGAGCTAAAATGTCAAATGCTTCGCTTCGGAAACGATACATGACTTCCGTAGCATATTCTAGTCCTCCACTACCCTTTACAAACTCAATGACTTCTGCTACTTTTTTAGGCTGGTTATTATTCTTTTTGATGATTTTAATAATCTTTCTCTTAGTACTATTTGGCGCATTTTTCAAAGCATAGATAAGTGGTAAAGTCATCTTTTTTTCCTTGATATCATTACCCACTGGTTTTCCAACATCATCTGTTCCAAAATCAAAAAGGTCGTCTTTAATTTGAAACGCCATACCTATTTTTTCCCCGAATAGTCGCATTTTTTTTACCACCTCATCATCCTTAGTTACAGAGGACGCTCCACAGGCACAAGCAGCCGCTATTAAGGAAGCGGTTTTTCCTTTAATAACTTCAAAATATAAAGATTCGTCAATATCTAGTCGACGGGCTTTTTCTAACTGTAATAGTTCTCCTTCTATGATGGCTTCCATTGCTTCGGTCATAATCGTGAATATCTTATATTCTTTATTATGCATTGCTAAATAAGGACCTCTGGACAATAAGTAGTCTCCTACTAAAACAGCAATTTTATTTTTCCACAGGGCATTAATAGAAAAGAACCCCCTTCTTTCGTTAGCATCATCAACTACATCATCATGGACAAGGGAACCTGTGTGCATTAATTCCACAAACGTGGCAGCTTCGTAGGTAGAATTGCTTACTTCTCCGCACAGTTTGGCACAGAAAAACACGAACATAGGGCGCATTTGCTTGCCCTTTCGCTTTGCTATATAATGGGAAATTTTATCTAGCAATGGAACTCTACTAGATATAGATTTCTTGAAATGAACTTCAAACTGATTCATTTCTTCGGCTATTGGTGCCTTTATATCTTTGAGTGACTTCTTTCTTTTCAATAAAGTGAACATTGCTAAATTTTTTGGAAATATGACCTTCTTTGGAACTTTGAAAAAATAAATTTACCAATTTTGAAATGAATACTTTTTTGTATGGGTTGAAAACCTATAGAAAAAAGATTCAATTCAAAATTCTTCTGGTAAATTTATTTTTTCAATAATACTTTGATTGATAGCGAAGAATTATTTACTACTTAACCATTCAAAGATAGGCTTTGTTTTCAAAAAATTCAATTATTTTTGAAAGTTGATTAATTTCGCTCTATTATGATTCTTTTAATTGGTAAATATCTTTTAAATTTCTACCTAATCCATTATAATCTAAACCATATCCTACCACAAATTTATTAGGGATTTCGAAGCCGATATGATTTATACTTAGTGGATATTTTAAGGCACTTGGTTTAGAAAGCAAAGAAACGACCGCAATCGACTTTGGATTCAATTTTTTCAAAGTAGGTAGAAAAGTATAAATAGTTGTTCCCGTGTCGATAATATCTTCTATAATAATAACAGCTCTATCCGTTAAATCTTCTTGCAGACCAATTTGGGTTGTTACTTTTCCAGTCGAAGTAGTTCCCTCATAGGAAGTTAGTTTAATAAAGGATACTTCATGTTCAAAATTACAGGCTCTTGCCAAATCTGCTGCAAAGACAAAAGAACCATTTAAAATAGCTAAAAAGATGGGTCTTTTATCACTATACTCTTTTTCTAGTGCAGCAGCTATTTCTGCTATTCTTTTTTGAATAAGACTATTTTCAATATAAGGCTCAAAAACTAAATCGTGTATTTTAACAGTTTGACTCATTTATAGGTTGCTAAGATTTTGATTAATAAGTAAGTGAGAAGTCAGATTTAAGACCGATAAATCTGTCAGAAGTCAGACTTATCAAAACGTTGGCAAACAGTTAATTATGTCAAATCTGATTAAAATTATTTGCTTAGTAACGGCAAAACAATAACTTGAACATCTAGGACGGCTTCTTTTGCTCCTA
>CAYMSC010000220.1:0-10135 GCA_964392805.1 uncultured Saprospiraceae bacterium | reverse complement strand
CAAAAGAAGCCGTCCTAGATGTTCAAGTTATTGTTTCGTCGTTACTTACCGATGTTTATTTCTTTTCTCTAATCCCTATTCTCTATTCCGAACAGTCACTTTTTATTAAATTTTCAGAAAATTGTCTATATTTGATATGCCAAAAAAATACAATATGAAAATACTAAACTTATTTCTAGCCTTTTTTCTATTCTCGCAAGGGCTATATGCCCAAACTACTGAATCAGGTGATTTGGTCGCAACGATTGGAACAATCATAGATAACCTACCTGGGGATACAGGCGATGATTATGTACCTCCCACTAATGCTCAATTGACCACTTGGGAATCTTGCTTATTGAATTTAATTCAAAAAAATTATGGCGATGCCGAACTACTAGCCAATCAACTGGCCTACGATTTAGTTGAATTTACGGATAGTGGCAATAATCAATCTTATTATATTTTAAGAAGTCAGACGAGTAGTGATAATCTTTGGGGGACCTATGTTTTTAATCCCAGCGCCTGTCAATCCAACTTGGTGATTCAAGCGCCACATCCCAGAAATGACACTAATACAGGTGACCAAGGCATTTTTATTTTAAAAGATGTCGGCGCATTATTTTATATGGTAGCAGGCACTCATCGCTGCAATAGTGATACGTTCTCTAGCTGTTCAGGTACCACTTCCACTTGTGATAATGGGTCAGAAAAGTTTCGTGAGTCTGATATGGCGCACATCGACAACTCTATTTTTCACAAAACCACAGAAATTTTATTGGATAAATTGGCTGACCCCTTTTTTATCCAATTACATGGGTTTAGCAAAGGAACGGATGACCCTTATTTGATTTTAAGTAATAGTACGACGGCTGTCCCTGTGGTGGATTACTTGAGTCAGTTGGGCGAAGCATTGGTGAATATTGACCCAACTTTAGACTACAAAGTAGCGCATATTACGCCTTCTATTCGATTGAAAGGAACAACAAATACTCAAGGTAGATTGATTAATGGCAGTGGAAATCCTTGCTCAACTTCTTCTCCTATGAATAGTGGTCGTTTTCTACATATTGAACAAGAACGGACTAAACTAAGAGCAGATGCTACGGGTTGGCAGAAAATGGCGGATGCCCTAAAAGTGGTCTTTAGAAATCTTGATTTAGCTTCGAATTCTTTACACCTTGAAGCATATTCGGCTTATGATAAAGTGATTTCTGCGAATACCATTCCTTCTGGTTCAACTGTTGAACTTACTGCCAATCAACTTGTACAATTAACAGATGGGTTTCATGCCGAACAAGGTAGTCTATTTGTAGCTAAAATTGATGGTTGCTCTGCTCCCCTACCATTGCAAGCTGCTTATCCGCTTCAAACGCAATTACCTGCTCTCAATAGCCAATCTTTGCAAATAGCCCCTAATCCGTTTTTGACTCAAACGACTATTTCTTATCAGCTCGATAGTTCCCAAAAAGTTACTTTGGAAGTTTATAATGCTACTGGACAATTAGTTGAAAGGTTACTAACTGATGTTCCTCAAACTGCTGATTTTTATACTTATGCCTTTAGTCCAAAAACGACTTTGGATGCTTTCTTTTTTGTTAGTTTGAGAACAGAGCAGGTATTTTTAGTAGAAAAAATGATGGTTTTGAGATAAAGATGACTCCATGCTAACAAATTTGTTTATTGACCATAGAGTCATCATAAATAGGAAGGATAAATCATCTTCGAATTATCGTATTTTGAGCAGGTACACAAATCTGCGTTTTACATTCTAAACCAATTAGGTAATCTTCTACTTCCCCACTTTCTATTCTTCCATAAGGCGTCATATTATCCTCATTACTTATTCTAATTCTCACTCCTAAAAACTCCCCTGTCACTGCTCCGCTTGGTACCGTCACTGTGATAAAACTTGCACTTGGATTGGTTGCATCAAATACCATCTCTCCTGCATCAAACTCCCCATTATAATTCCAATCTATCCATGCCTCAATCTCTGCATCCATCCCCGTGGTATTTGTGTAACTCAAGGGCAATCTAAACGTAGACCCAGGACTGATATCTAGGCTGGAAAAAATAGTCAAGCCATCCTCATCTGCTCCATCTCCCAAGGCATTGGTACTTGGCTGCCCATCTGGTTCTCCATCTACTATGCTTCCTAAATTCAATCCTGGCGTAATTACGTGCACTGGACCTGTATTGGCATCTAGCGTCTGGTAATCTCCTCCTGCTGTTCCTGCCGAAACATCTGGTAAATCTCCCCAATCACAAGCATTTACTATGACCATTATTGCTTCGTATGGTCGACAGTCTACCCCTTCTGGGGTTGGATGCGCTATGGCATAGACATAAAAAGTATCTGGTGAATTGTCTACATTATTATTTGTAAATCCACTTACATCATAGATACCCACCTTATTATTGGCACTTGCTATTTGGACGGTGTCTATTCCTGTTCCACCTGTATAAATTATACTTGAATCTGTTTGTGGACTGGTAAAATATACAAAGGCGATGCTATCTGGATTTTCATAAGTCGTCGTTATCGCTAAGCTATCTACCAATTCACCTGAACAGATTTCTCTTTGAGTTATTAGATCCTCTATCTCCCCACATGGTAAACATAAAACTCCCATATCATATCGGTGGTTGCCACAACCCGTCGCATCCGTCGTCATACAGATTACTGGTAAATTGCCTGGCATTGCGCCCAAAGCGGTACTTAAACTACTTCCATCTACATCCGAATCAATATTGTCATTGCTCCCTGCATCCGTCGTCGTGATGCCTTGATACGTCTCTGTTCCTACACTGAATAAGCCTGTCCCATTATCATATTGGCTATTGCCAAATACGATATAGTATTTCGTGCTATATTCCATCCCACTCCAGCCTGTATTTGGTGTCGCTACTCCACTTCCATCTACTACTATTCCTGTGCTATCTACATTGTATTGATTGAAATAATAGTTCCCATTTTCTGTCGTATCTTGACCCACTAACTCCCCATCTTCATCGTACAATTGGACCAACATATCATCTATCCCTCGCTCACAAGCATCTTGAATGCCATTTCTTAAAGAATCACACCAAACGTAGTTTCCGATTTCTAAAGGAGCTGGTGCACAAGCTGCCTCCAAATCCCCTAGTCCATTGGCTTTTCCAAAGGAGATATTTCTATTTTCAACGTTTAATTCGCCAAGTTCTCCTGTATCAAATAAGGTATACCCCCCCACTAAATCTACATAATCTGAGGAATCTATATTTACTCCTTCTCGACCGCCTGTCTCATTATTAAGTTTTAGTAATCCGCCTGAATAATCACTAAAAGGGTCCATCGCTGTTGTAATGATATAAGGGTTCCCTTTTATTTGCAATAAAGCTCCTTGGGTCGTTTCCCAGTAGAAGGCGCCACTATTATAACCACCTGGAAGGTCATCATTATCAGCTGTTTTAAGCGGTGACCAAGGGTCTTGATAATTATAAAAATCCCAGGAATAAAATTCTGTCCCGCCTGGGCCTGACATGCCTACTACACCTCCGTCTGTACAGCCTGCATCACCTTCCAAGACATAACTGCCTGACACGAAACAGGCTTTCAAGATATCTCCTGCACTTATCGAAAAGGAGCGTTCCGCTTCTGCCGAATGTAAAAATCTGCCCGCTCCTGATTGGTCCCCAAATCGGTCTCTAAAACCTAATATCATATCTCCATTATCGGCAAATTCTATATCGGACAAGATAGCTTGAGGGTAGCCTATTTCTGGTGGAGAAAGATCGCTTGCTCCTAAATAAGGAACATTGGCAGTTGTAGCCCATGCATTCCAATCGGACACGGCGGTACTTTCATTAGAATTTCCTATAAATGCCTGCCTATCATAATCTAAGGGGATAGTTAATTCTAAATTAAAGATATTCGTCGTTGGTAATAAGGAATGCACATAAGCATTACTGCCATTTTCATCTACTGTTCCTACCCACAGCTTACCGCCATGGGAAGCCAGAGCAAAAGGTCGATTACGGCCTGCTCCTGTCGCATCGGGCGCATCCCAGGATTGAATCACGGTTGTATTTGCCGTATTACCGCTTGATATATCTAAGGCATAGATTTTTTTATCAAATAAATTGACCACATAAAGCGTGCTATTATCTGCTGATAATTCAATATCCCCAAAAGCACGTTTCCCTACTGCGTCAAAGGAAATATCTCCGGGGCCTAAATCATATATTTCTCCTGGATTTGGGTCACCTCCTCCTGCGGGGGTAAAATCATGTACATCACTTCCTGCTGTATTCGTTCCACCTAATATCGCATCTAAATTAATCGTCCCTGTTTTATTACCTGCTAAATCGTATTGATAAATTGCATCGGGACCTTCAGGTCCATAGCCAACATATCTTTTATGAAAAGCGGATAAATAGTATCTTTCTTTTGTTGGTTGCCATGCTACTCCATAAACTGCTCCTACATCATTATGCGTAGCAAGGGGCATCGCTTCAAAATTAGACGTTTTAATCGTATCTGTAAAATCATGGCCATCCGCACTTTCTCGTAATTTGACAATGGCCGCTTCTCCTGAATTAGCGCCAGTATAAGGTCCATCACTAAAACATGGAATAATAATATATGGGTCGTCCTCACAATAATCACTCGAACTACTTATGCCAAATTTGGTACACGCTGGAGCTGTTAAAAATTGTACATCCGTCCCATTGTCACTTCCTGAATGCGTCGGGCTTGCCCAACAGGCTATACTTTCTGGTAGGATAAATTCTACTCGATAAGCCTCTCCGTCTGTTAAATCACAGATTTGCCAATCTCCATCGCTATCCGTCCAAGCCGTATCTACGGCATTATTATCACAATCATATATCACTACTTGTACGCCTTGAACCCCTGCTTCGGCGGCTTCATCTGCTCCATTACAATTGTAATCTTCGAAGGCGGTGCCGCCTATACAACCTAAAGCAGAAGAACAGGTTGCAACATCCGCTGGACAGGGAAGCGGTCCTTTAAACAAAAAAGAATCTTTGCAAATCAAATCATCATCAAAAACTGCTACTATCTTAGTATTCCCAACACCATCAGCGGGTACATTTAAGCCAGCAACAAGTGTAATATTCGTTCCGTTTCCTATTGTGACGGGAGAAATAGTTGTTGTATTTAGTGTGCCGTCTCCAACTAAATTTAAGGTTATACCACCCGTTGAAGGAGGGTTTGTCCAATTAAGTATTATATCATAATCTGCCGTAAAAGTACCATCGCCATTGTCTATACAGTTGGATTGTGCATAGGTTAAGGTCAATTTACAAGGTAAAGGACAGATAGAAGTGGATAAAGTAGCACTAGCAGAAGAACTACAGCCATTATCTGTATTTGTGACATTTAAGGTATAAGTTTTATCCCCTGTACCAAAAATTAGAATATCGCTTTCCGCATCAAAAATATTAACTACAGAACCATCATTGGGGCTCCAAACATAATTATAATTGGCGGTTGGTGTTATTATAGGGCTAAAAGAAATAGGAGCATCCCCTAAACATGCAGTAGTATCGGAAATGGTTATGGTTGGTGAAGGGACTTCATTTACTCCAACAACTACAGTCACTTCATCAGCACATCCAGTCGAACCACTACCTATAAGGGTATAGGTAGTAGTAGAGGTCAAGCCAGAAACGATTGGATTAGCAATATTTGGGTCAGATAAATTGGTTGCTGGCGTCCAAAAATATTGAACACCATTTTCGGGAGTCGTTCCGATTTCCAAAGCAGTCCCCTGACAAATCGTTACAGGTGCAATTGCAGGAAGACTGAATTCATTTACTGTAATTTGCACCCTATCAGTACTTTCACAGCCATTATCATCTTTTGTTAATGTGAAAAAGTAAGCCCCTGCAGAACTTGGAATAAAGCTGGGATTAGGAGATGAAGTGTTAGAAATATCGCCCGAACCTGTTCCACTCCAAGTATAATTGATTCCAGCCCCAGTTGAATTATTTGAACTACCTATCATGGTGCTATTGCCCAAACAAATAATTTTGCTACTTCCTGCATCTGGCGCATCAATTGAGGGAGTAATTTTTTGAATAGCTTCGAATGTACAACCTGTACTATTGGTCACCTTAACGGTGAAATTGGTTTCGGATGAAGGAGGCGAATCATTTGTCATTGGCATTTGGATGGTTGCATCTTGTAATAAGTTGGCTGGTGACCAACTATAACTTGAAAAACCAGGAGGAACTTGTGCACCCAAGGTCACCGCTCCAGTTGATGGACAATAAGCTATATCATCCAATGAAAATGGAGCTATAGGAGTTCCAATCGTAATATCTATTGTATCTTTCGAAACACAATTGCCTATATCACTTGTAACGGTTAAGATAAATTGCTGATTGGCTGCCACTAAAACTTCTGGCTGAGCGGAGTTTTCGTCGGTTCCATTTTGCCAATTGGAATTGGCAGGCTCCCAGCTATAAGTTGCTCCTGGCACCGCGGAATTCGCTCCCAAAGTGATGATTGAATTATCACATAAAACAATATCATTACCTGTATTTGCACCTATTGAAAGGCTAGTGACAATAACGGTATCGTTTATTGTACAACCAGAACGATTGTCAGTTACTAAAACCCTGAATTCTGTTGTATTACTTACAGTCGCCGTGGGCATAGAAATATTAGGATCATCCAAATTAGATTCAGGAAGCCATTTGTAAGAATAATCTGCAATAGTCGGTTCTCCAATAGCAATAGGTTCGTTGGCACATACAGAAACGTCTGGTGCATGAAATTCGGGAAGCGACCATGCTGGATTATTCACGGCAATATCTCTAGTACAAATCAAATTGGAATTTTGAGTACTTGAAAAAGTGACTCTAAAAGTTCTCTCAATCGTATCTGTTAAAGAAACTGTAGCTCCAGAAAAAGTATTTAAGCCACCCGTAGGCCCACTCACAACTGACCATGTATATACAAAAGTAGCAGGGTCAATACTTGGAGAGGTTCTCCCTTCAGCAGTTAAAACTACTTCCCCCTGACTAAAGTCTGCACAGGAATTTGGCGCAGCAACTGAAATATCCACCACACAACCACAGGTAGGGGGTACTATAACCTGATCTGTACAAGTAACCCCACCATGCGTTACTCTAACTTCATATATACTCTCTACGTCAACGGAAGCAGAAACGGGAACTTGAGGTTCGTCCGTTACTCCAGTAAAATTACCCGGTCCACTGATCAATACCCATTCGTAAGTCTCCTCTATGTTTGGAGTCGGGTCCGGAGTACCAATAAGTCGTGGACCACAGCCGTCAACACCAGCGTTTGCAAGTATTGTATGTGCCAGAACGTCATCCACAAAAGAACAACCTTGTCTTTCAGCTGTTAAATAATACAAAATCGGGTTGGGAGAAGGCAACGAAAGACTACCCGGCTGAAAAGTTGTTTGAGCAGTATTGTTTGCGGTTAAAAAATTGCCAGGGGCCCAAGTATATTTAAAGAATTGATAAACTCGAATTTCGCTAAGGTCAACTATTTCTGCACTGCCCGTTTTAATAATTCTTATATAGCGAACATCTTGTGGACTAAAATTAAATTCTGTTAAAGAACTGTTGCTCGTTCCTAAAACAGTGTTAGTATTCGTCCAGTTAATACTATCTGTGCTCACTTCAATACTACTTGAATTCAGGTTAGCAGTATTGATAGCGGCTATTTCTATTGTGCCAATATTTTCATGAATAACACCTAAATCCACTAAGACGAAAGCTTCCGTTTCACTATTGGTCTGAGCTCCAGTGGTAAAATCCCCATCAGTCAAATTAGCAACAGTACCTGTATTTCCTCCTGAAACAGAAGACTGAGAAACATCAACGAAGGGCAACTCGAAAAATTCAGCAGAGGTTCCAAGTGTTCCAGTTTGTCCGCTACAAATAGTAATGTCCTCTCCTGCAAATTCAGCGTCTGCTGGCGGAGCAATTGGAATAACATTAATTTTATCCGTCGTCTGACAAGTCCCCCCACCGGTAATTGGAATGGTCAAAGTCAATTCATAAACTTGCGGAGTAGTTGGATTGGCAAATGGTTGGGCGCAATCCAAGCAACTCAAATCTGGACTGGGGTCAGGTGTCCAGGAGTAATCTATCCCTGCCAAACCTGCAATGGGCGTTCCTCCAATTAATATAGAATCCCCCGCACAAGCGCCTGCGATCTCAGAACCAGCATCCGCTTCATAGGTATTGACCACTGCCTGATCTAATTGTTGACATCCATTAGCATCCGTAACCAATAAGGTAAAAACAGTTGAAGAAATAGGGGCAACCGTCGGATCTTCAACATCAGTTGCGCCCATATCCCAATCATAGTTATAAGGCATCGTTCCACCTGTAACAGTAGCATCGAGCGGCACATTTATAGTTGGACAAGTATTATAAATACCTCCAGCATCCACCTGTGGTGCTTCAAAACCATTTACTAAAATACTATGAACCTGACTAATACTAATGGTATCGTTTCCACAGCAATCACTAGTCACTGCCATTCTACGATAATACTTATCTGAAGGCGTCGCAGGTGGAGTGTAATTTATTTGGGTTGCTCCAGGAAGTGTAATCCATGGACCAGTAGAAGTAGTTGCTTCTTGCCAAATATAACTGGCTTCTATGGCATTTTGGGAAAAAGCATTTCCATTGCTAAAAATAATCGGTAAGCTATCTCCTGGAAGAATTATGTTGATTCCTTGGATTTGGTTGGTCAAACCATTTTGACAAACCATTTGACTAGTAGATGATAAAGTGTCATTTGATATGGGAGGAAATTCAGGACATAAATTAATTTTCGAAAAATAGATATCAGATGTATTTACAATTTCACTTCCGTCGGTAGTAGGAAATCTAGAGTTGATTGCTAGTCCTGTAATATAAAATCGATTATTTTCAGCAACAAAACCTCTTGGGAATTCATCATCACGGCCACCAAAATAGGATAAATATTCTAATTGCCCATTAGGTGAAATTTTTGCTAAAGAAACATCTGATCTTCTACGAGATCTCCTTGATCCATCTGTTGTTTGGAAACCAGCGGTCGTGGTAGTGGAAACCGTATATAATCTATCCGAATTCACTTCGGCGAATAATAAATTTCCACCTGGATAATTACCAGAAATTGCTACATTTTGATTAGCATCTAATTTGGTAAATTCGGTATTGTTGGTTCCATTGGAACTAACTATCCATACTTCACAATTTTCGACTGCTAACTTCACATTACCCTCATAATAGCCCGCATAATTTATTTGCCCCGAAGCAGCATCAACAACGGACACCATGTAGTTATTAACTCCATTATTAAAAAGAGAACCGTCCGTAATGACACCTTGATTTGCGTTATCATGTTGAAAGTTATTAATGAAAATTTTGCCATTGTCCAATGTTGCCGTGACCGTGGACCCGATAAGACCAACTCCTTCCATAAGGCAATTGGCATAGACTGTTTGTCCAGTGGCGTCAAATTTATGGACTATCAATCCACCTAAGAAATCTCCTTTGGTGTTACCATCTGTTAATGGGTAATTTTCAAGTTCATTCAAAAGTGTTAGGTACGCTTCACCATTCTCGACAGCAAGATTAATGGTGTTGAGTACAGGAAAAGATGCATAAGCACCAGCATAAGTGGCATAGCTGATATTTGCAGAGCTATCCATTTTTACCAAGGCAATATCAAAACCGCCTGCTCCTGCCGAGTATAGAGTACTTCCATCAGTTACCGGGAAATCAGTACTATTGGTAGAAATTGCGAGGTAAAGATCATCTCCCTCGCAGACAATTTTTTCAGGTTGTTCATAATTGCTGCCGCCTATATAGGTTGAAAATTCAATTGTTCCAGTGTTGGCATCTATTCTTGAAAAAACAGTATGGTCCGTGCCTCCATTCGTACTTCCATCTGTTACTGGAAAAGTAGTGCCACCACTTACTGTATTGACAAGGAAAATATTATCTCCAACAATTTTTACGTCTATTGGATTATCATCTCCATCTCCTCCATACAAAGTAGAATAAGCTAGATTACAATCTGCATCGAATTTGGTAATTACAATATCATTGTTTCCCTGATGAGTGCTTCCGTCGGTAACGGGTTGAAAATCAGAAGAACTAGTACTTGAAA
>CAYMSC010000219.1:0-10186 GCA_964392805.1 uncultured Saprospiraceae bacterium | reverse complement strand
ATAACGCCCTAACTGCATAGGAATGAAATCTATGCGGCTGATATACTTAAAGAGGGGGGATGTTTTTTGAAAAAAAAATAGTATTTGAGTTACTTAGGTAACTTTTTAAAATGCAAAAACAATACCGACAAAGTAAATTATTTAGTTTTTTAGATTACTTAAAGGTATAGTTAAACTTACTTTTCGTATTACTACTACATTGCAAGTCATTATTGAATGTTAAATGTACCTATTTTTTGCTCATTGTCAAAATAATTAACATATAGCGAACTTTCTATATGCTTAAATGTCTGGTAAGCGTGATAAATTTTTGCGTTTGAATGGTTATCTACTTATTGTACTACAATTAGGGTAAGTATTAAACTTTTAATAAAAAATAATTGAATATTAAATAATTGATTTTGAGTTGATTATACTTTTTTATATTAAAATCACAACAGCCCCGTTTAGAAAATTGAGGAGACATTTCCATCGAGTATTTTAACCGTCGCTTGGACATTTCTATCCGAGCTATTAGAACGTCTAACATTATTCGGACAAGAATGTCCAAGCTACGAGTGACATTTTGAGATACAGCTACGAATAATTAATTATTCAATCTTATTATTATTTAAAAGTACCTCAAACAGTATAAAGAATGTGTGATGGCATAATAGATGATTAACAAATTGTTTAGCAACTTTTATAAGCATTCAATCCTTGTGATTAAAACAAAAAAAAGGCACACCTTCAACAGATGCGCCATTTTCAAAAAACTACTTTTACAAAAAAAGCAGTATAATTATTCTCAGATTTTAGATGTTATATTAGCCTTTGGCGACATTTCTGCCACCATCTAGCTGGTCTTGTAATTGTTTTAGCCTATCCCATTCTCCACTTGCTGCTAAAGCAGATTGTTCAGGCCAAGTTGATGGGTTGTGTATCTTGTAGCGGTTTCCTGCATTTAGTAAGATACCTTTTAATCGGTCAACAGGTGTTTGTGATAAGTTGTAAAAGGTATAAATGCCAGCCTCATTTAGAATGCTTGCGATTTTTGGTCCAATTCCTTCTATTTTTTTCAAATCATCAGGCTTTACACTTCCCGTAACGCTACGAGCAAGATTAGGGGTTGTAGTAACTGTTGGATTAGGTATTGGATTAGGGGGTACGGTACGAGGAGTCGTTTCTATTTTTTCTGTAGCGGTAGCATATCTGCTTGTTATCATTTTTGCAGAAGTATTGTTCATTTCTGGTGAAACATTTCGATTAGTATAAAATAATCGGTCTGCTTGTCCAACCCAATCATCTCTTTCGATTCTTCCGGGGAAAAACTCTATAGCAGTCGTTAAGTCTTCTACCATCTCTTCATCTAAAGCACCAACTTGTTCAAAAGTATAAATCCCTAAATTATTCAATTTTTCTTCGATAAATGGGCCAATACCATTGATTTGTTTCAGGTCATCTCGGTCTGCTGCAATTGCCATTGGAATTTGATTGCCAATCGCTGTTTTAAATCTGGCTTTGGCTGCTTCCACGGCTAATTCTTCTGAATCTGGTTGGTTTATATCAATTACACTTTCCACGGCTAATTCTTCTGAATCAGACTGGTCTACATCTTCTACATTTAATTCTTCTGAATCAGGCTGGCCTACACTTTCCACATTTAATTCCTCTGAATTTGGTTGGTCTATATCTACTACCCCTAATTTTTTATCATTTACGGACCACTCTACCTGATTATTTGTTTTTTCTGTTAATTGTTCTTCTAAAGCGGCTTTTTCAGCTAACAGTTTAGCAATGGTTATATTTAATACCTCATTTCCTGCTTCGTATTGAGTAATAGTATCACTATTTGCTTGTAACTCATCGTTTTCTTCTATGAGGGATTGAAGACTTAAGCCTAATGCCTCATTCCCTGCTTCAAGTTGAGCTATTTCTGCTAAAGAATCTGCTAACTTTTCTTTTTCTGATTCCAATTCTACCAGCCTAGAACGTAAGGCAGCTACCTCATCAGAAGTATCGGTTGCAGCTAGGGTTGAATTATTCGTTTCTTCTAATTGAGTCTTTAGTGTATCATTTTCTTCCTCTAGTTTTGAGATGCGAAGTGCAGCGCCAGCAGTTCCTGTGGCGATTGCTCCTGCTTTTAAGGTAGCTAGACTATTTTTCAAGAAGCTATTTTCTGCTATTAAATCTGCATGTTTCTTTTCTTGTTGCGCTGTATTTTCATCTTGGTTAATGGCATAATTTCCAGCAATTGTTGCCTTCTGTTCCATTTCCGTATTCAATTGGGCATTTTTAGTTCTTAGTCCAAGAATTTGGTCATTCAAGTCTTCCATTCTACTAGAGACCTCTTGGACTTCTTCTTTAGAAGTATCTAAGTCAACCAAAGTTGCATTTAATCGAGAACCTAAAGCACGTTTTTCTGCTTCGATGGTTTCTAAGGAAGTAGTCTTTTCTGTTAAACTGAGTGTTGCTTTTTTCAAGTCGGCCTCTTGTAAAGCATGCTTGTCTTGTAAAGTATTCCATTGACTTTTAAAATGGTCTTTTTCCCTACTTACCTTTTCATTGTTCTCTCTTAATGCCTTGATTTTTATTCTGTCCCATAAATATCGCATTATCCACCCAATGGCAAGTATTGCTGCAAAAGCAATTAAAATAGTTATGCTATCCTCCGACCCAAAAGCTGCCGTTATTAATTCTGAAAGATTACTTTTAAAATCCATAAGTTATTTCTTAATTATTTGGTGTGTAGTTTACTGGACAATAAATATTTGATTTTTACTGGACAAAAATAATAAACTAATTTTTGAGTAACTTAAAAATCAATTATGTCGATAACTTGAAAATTTGATTTATCCAGCATCGAGCATCCAGTAGTAAAGTTTTGGTCTATGATTAGTTGATACTGTTAAAATTTACAAACGCTTGTTTTACTTGATTATGAAGTTGACTCGACGATTTTTCTGCCTGCCTAACTCTGTGTCGTTAGATGCTATTGGTGTTTTTTCTCCTTGCGTACCTGTACTAATAGCTGCTTTCATACCCTTTGATTCAAAAAATACTTTGGCTGATTGTGCTCTGCGCAATCCTAAATCTTCATTATATTGAACCTTTCCTAAATTATCCGTATGCCCAATAATACGGAGTGTTTTATCGGTATTCACTTCAAAAAATGTCAATACAGAATCTGCCCATACGTTGAAAGCTGCTCTCGGTTTGAAATCAGCAGAATTAAAAGCGAAATTTGCATCCGAAAAAGTCATATTGTCAAATCGGAACTGAGTTTTTGCTAGTGCACCTTCTTCTTCAAAACCATCAGGCACGGCTTCAAATAAGCCAAATTGAGCAGGTAGGGTTAGATTTTCACCCTTAATACTAGTATGGTCTAATGAAATCCTTGAGACATCAATACCTCTTTGGACTAAAAAATCTCGCAAAACATTTGCTCTAGCAATTCCTAAATTTTCATATATTCCAAAACTTTGACCTGCTTCAGAATTTCTGAACATGCCAGTTATGGTTAAGTTTTTAGTTGGATTTGCTTTTAAGTAATCCGCTATGTTGTCTAAAAAATCTTGGTTATTTAAAGTTAGATTTGGGGAGATGCTATTTGGGTCAAATGAAAATTGCTCATACCCTTGTACAATAATGGAATCACCATCCATCAATTTTAAGGAAAGTAAATTGGCATCTTGTTTTGTAGTTGGTCCACAATTATTCATAATCTTGCACACGTATATATATCGTACAGGCAAGATAAATAACAAGGATAGGAGGAGACCAAATCCTAATATTAATATTTTTCTCATAGTAATTTTTGATGTTGCGTAGTTTACAACTAGGCTAAAATTACATAGTTTTAGTTAACTATACAAATTTGATTTTTGATTTTTTTTTTTTGCTGTTGAGTTAAAAAAATATTAGTTTTCTAATTTAAATTGTTGCCCATTCAGTAATTTATCCCTAATACCGCTTTTAACATAGGGATTTTTTGCGGCTGACCGAGACGCTGACCTTGAGACTAGCAAAAAATCGTTTCTTTTGATTTTACGTTTGAAGACCTTTATCACAGGCAGACTTATTCGAGCACTTTCAGTTAGGAATCAGGCTTAATAATTGACTATAAATAATTATAATAAATTGAAAAAGAGTTAAATATAAATAATAATTTATTTTAATATTTTTTTGTCAGATTTAGACATTCCATTATTTTAAATCTATTTTTCTTTGTGGCTTCCTTTAGATTTTTTATCTTTGAGTCACTTACACCAACCCGATAAAATACATGCTACAAAAGTAGCCGGAATTAATCCCATAATTTGCCTAGCAATTATGGGATTTCTTTTGTTTTTAACCAAAATGCAGGAGAGAAATGCTATTAATAATTTATCGTTTTTAGTAAAATCTCACCTTATACACACGAGCGCACAATGAAGAATATACCCAGATGGTCCTACGACGGTAAAGAATTTCGTTCTGTTAGTAATTCTAATAGTGGTGAAGTCTCTGAAGATACCACCTTTTTTTACCAACAAAATGGTTCAGTGATTAGTGCTTCTTACCAAGGTGGAAATATTCGAGAAGGTAATCTATTAGGCAGAGTCGAATCTGATGGAACTATCCGAATGAGTTATCAACATTGGAATAATAAAGATGAATTTAGAGCAGGTATTTGTACTTCCACGCCTGAATTGTTGCCCAATGGTAAAATTAGACTGCACGAATCTTGGGAGTGGACGAGTGGCATTGAAGGGAGAGGGGAATCTATTATTGAGGAGGTATAAAGAGCTTTTTACGCAATTCCTATTTTTAGCAAAATTCAATAATTCATATCTGAGTACTGATAACCTTTAATTCCATCTTTTTTAATATTTATTCGATTTTTTATACCCCTTTATAAATAGTTTACTACATTTGTGCTATAACACGTAAAAACTAGATGGAAAAACCTTCCGAAAATATCTCTTCTTTTAGTGGTTTATATCAACAACTTTTTAAATATAAGACTGCTATCTTTCAAGTATTGGCACTTCAAGTGTTATGGGTGCTATTTGAATTGATTTTCCCTTTCTTAACCCAAGCTTTAGTCGACCAAGGTATCAATCACCAAGACATTGATTTTATTTATTTACTATTACTCGGTCAACTATTTTTATTTCTCGGCATCGTTCTTTCAGATTTTTTGAGACTTTGGCTATTGCGGCATATTGGTATTCGCATCAATATCAAATTGGTCAACTCCTATCTTCATAATTTACTTTTCAAGCAGTACCTTTATTTTAGCAATAAAAAGCAAGGTGATTTGATTCAGCACATCAATGATAATCTGCGAATCGAAACTTTTATGACGGGTAGTTCCGTTAATTTTGTGAGTGCTATTTTTAAAATATTGGTCTTTGGTGTTGTGTTGTTTATCTTTAGTTGGAAAATAGGACTTATCTTTATAATCTCCTTTTTTGTTGTTATTTTTTGGGATTTCTTCTTTTTGCGATTTAGAGAAAAAATTGATAATGAACGCTTTAAAGTAGGGTCTCGAATGCGAAGTCATCTAATGGAAGTGCTGGAAGGATTAGTAGACATTAAAGTTAATAATCTCGAAAAATATAAATTAGAACAATGGAATGAGATTCAAGACAAATTTGCCGTCAATCGACTCATGATTTTACGAATCTACCAATTTTATCAAGGCTTTAATTTAATTGTGGGGCAGTTGAGAGATATTTTTATATTGTTTTTTGCGGCGATATCTGTTATTAATGGGACGTTGACACTAGGAGCTATGTTAGCGATTCAATATATCTTGGGACAGTTGACAAAACCCACCACAGATATCATGCAGTTTGTCCAAGATTGGCAAGATGCTAAATTAAGTTTGGAGCGATTATCAGGGGTGTTTTTAAAATCGGAAAAAGAATACGAACCAGATGATTTTAATCCGATTATAGACTATAACAAAGCGATTACTTTTGACAATGTACGTTTTACTTACAAAGATTTACCTACCATAAAAGAAATTTCTTTTGATGTTCCTTACGGTAGCAAAATTGCCTTAGTGGGAAAGAGTGGAAGTGGGAAGTCGACAATTATTAAATTAGTTTTAAAATTATTAAAAGCCGAGCAAGGAGAAGTAAAAGTGGGCGACCACCGAATTCAACACATCAACTATAAAACATGGAGAGAGAATTGTAGCTTCGTCTCTCAAGATGGTTTTATTTTTAGCAATACCCTTGGTTATAATATTACTTTAACCGAAGATAGTTCCACTATTGATTTTAATCGCCTGAATAAAGCCATTGAATTGAGTTGTTTAGATCAAATAATGGGCGGATTGGAAAGAGGTGTTGAGACGATGGTCGGGCGAGGGGGCAAACAATTTAGTAAAGGGCAAGTGCAGCGAATATTACTCGCTAGAGCCATTTATAAAAATGCCAACTACTTGGTTATGGATGAACCAACGAGTGCCTTGGATAACATTACTGCTAAAAAAGTAATTCAGAATGTTGAAAAATTCTTTGCTGGACGAACCATTATCACCGCTACTCATAAATTAAAATTATTTGAACACGTTGATAAGATTGTAATGATTGAAGCAGGACAAATTATCGAACAAGGTAGTTTTGATGATTTGATTGAGCAAAAAGGGGCTTATTATCAACAATGGACGGGCTTGGAATGATAATATTGCTAGATAATCAGACCATTATACAATCATTAAAAAATGGACGCTAACAAATCAAATTTACAAATTAAAAAAGAGCTACCAAAAGGCTTGCTGATTGCTAGTTTTTTGGCTATATTTTTTGTATTGGCATTGCTGCCTTTTGTTGCTTGGTTATTGGAATATAAAGATGCAATTAGTGCCCCTTTAACCATTACGACTAAAGTAACACCAGTGGATATTTATTCAAAATCAGCAGGCGAATTGGTATTGCGGATAGATAATAACGCTTTAGTAGAAAAAGGGGAAACGCTGGCGTATATTAAAAATACGGCGGTGTATGAAGAAGTTAAATTGTTAAAAGAAAAACTATATCAAAAAAATAAAGCAGATTTAGCGATTGCCAAAGAGCTATGTACGACGAGTCACCTCAAAGTTGGCGAACTTAAACCTGCCTTAATTGCTTTAATAAAAGCCGTAGAAAACCATCAAACTTTTATTAAGACGGACCAGCATAAGGCCTTGATTAATTCTCGGTTGGAACAAATTAAACATTATGAAGACCGACAAGTCATCCTGAAAGAAAAAGCAAATTACATTGCAGATAATAAGGCATTCTTAGAAAAATTTGCCGAGGCGGATAAAAAACTATTTGAATCGGATGCCCTATCTGAACGGGACGCAGATAAATCTTCGCAAGCCAAAATAGCTACGGCCATAGCGGAATTGGATAATAAAACCATCATCAATGATTTGGCGATTGAAATCGCTACGCTTAAGCGAGAGAATAAGACGATTCAAAGTCAGTTTGAACAACAACAACTAACTTTCGTCAATGCGATTAAAGATACTTTACAATTGCTAAAGACTTCTTTAGAAACTTGGGAATTAACCTATTTATTGACGGCAAATATTTCGGGAATTTGCGTATTTAAAGACTACCTCAATAACTTTCGATATATAGAAGCAGAAGAAAAGATTTTTAGTTTAGTTCCGCAGGGGACGGCTCAATATTTTGCACTTTTACAATTGCCCATTCAAGGGGCAGGAAAAGTGAAAGAAGGACAGGAAGTTTATGTTAAATTGAATAATTACCCATTCATGGAATTTGGTGTACTCAAAGGCAAAGTAGCCAATATTTCTTCCCTCCCTTTTGATGATCATTATAATGTTCACGTTAATTTTCCTAAAGGCTTTGTGTCTACTTATGGTGACACTTTGCGCACTCAACCTTTAATGCACGGGATAGGGGAAGTGATTGTAGAGCGAAAAAGTTTGTATAATCGCATAGCCGACCAAATGAAGTCTGTTAGACTAAATAGATAGTTTTTCTAATAATTTTTTAAAATAATTATAGTGTAGTCATAAGTTTTATTTATATTGCACGTAGTTTTTAGAAAAATGATTTATTTCATCGTACTTAACTCATTTTATTTCTAAACGCCAGGCTATTTTATATAGCCGGATTCTCTCTACCTAGGAAGTACCGTTTTACGGTGCTTCTTTGGAGGGTTCTTTTTTCTATACTTACCTTTATTTTTTTCGAACTAAAATTTTCTCCTAACTAATTAATTTTCTAATATTTCTTACCCTACTTTCCATTAGAGCATGTTTAAAATTCCATCAATTGGCTACAAGCGGCAAATTTTATCTTGTAGGTTGTTAAAAATTTTGACCAGCCAAAAGGATGATTTTGGCCTACTACAAAACAAAATTTGCCCACTTGCGCTCAATCATGAAAATTTAAACATGCTCTTACTTATTTTTTTCTAAAACCAGAATAACTTCAGAATATCATTGTTTACAACTAGATTATGCATAAATATATGCTAGACTAAATTTTAAAAAAGTTGCTTTCTTTGTTGTTCCTAACAAAACTTTTGGAATTAACTGTTGTTAATCATTTTTATATTTTAAATATTATTAAGAAACCTCTCTATTAAATAACGACAAGATTATTGTTTTGTCGTTGCTTAAAGAATCTAAACACCCAACAATGGAAATTCTTCGAGAAATGGTCCAAGTCTTGACCAAATACAAAACCAGAAATATTGAAGTTCTAGGCAATCCTACCAAAAATAAGTCCCAAGTATACGAATTTTATGAGGGCATCGCAGACGGTACTCTTGATACCGATGAAGCCGCTGCTGCTCACTTCTTTGATGGCAATGTGCGCAATCAGAGCTATAAAAACCTAAAAACTCGATTAAAAAACCGTTTGATTAATACCGTCTTTTTTGTGGAGGCAAATGATTCTATGTTTAATGAGTATGAGAAGGCTTATTTGAATTGTTATAAGGATTGGGCGGCGGCGAAGATATTATCAGGCAAAACAGCTAAGAAAGCTGCTTTTAGTCTATGTGTGAAAGTATTAAAACAAGCTCAAAAAGCAGATTTTTTGGATATTATTATTGAGGTTTGCAGGTTCTTAAGAATACAATATGGTAGTATAAGGTATAATAAAAAGAAATTTGAATATTATAATGATTTATTAAATGAAAGCTTGAAGGTAAGAGAGAAAGAGTTGTTTATGGAGGAATGTTACCTTAGGTTAGTCCGTTTTTTTATTGAAAATAAGCCGTCTGACAATACATTAATAGTTGAAGCAAATAAGTATTGTGAACTAATCAAAGAAGATTTTGGTAAATACAACACGTTAAAAATTTTATCTAATGGTGGAATGATTCAAGTAGCTCGGTTGATGGGAGAGAATAAATATAAGGAAACAGCTATACTTTGTAATGATATTATTAATAGATTTGAACAGAAACTTATTATTTGGAAAGGAGGAATTGCTACTTTTTTTCTACAAAAATTGGTTTGCCATATCCAATTAAAAGAATTTGAAGAAGGCAAAGAAACCGCTGAAAAGTTATTTCAATATTTAGATGAAGGTAAGTTTAATTGGTATAAAGGTCAAGAATTATATGTAAGATTACTCCTCTGTACAGCAAGATATCAAGAAACTTATCATTTGTATAAAGAAATTGCTAGATACAAACAATTTAGTTCTTTACCTAAGAGTATACAGGAAACTTGGACTGTCTTTAAAGCTTATATTCACTTTTTAATTATTCAAGAGAAAATAATTTTAATAAGTGAAGATAAAGAGTTTGCTAAATTTAGATTAGGAAAATTTTTAAATGAAGTACCAACCTTTTCTCAAGATAAAAGAGGGCGTAATATTTCCATTTTAGTCATTCAGATTATCTTTACGATTGTTCAAAAAAATTATAATCGAGCGATTAATAGAATCGAAACGATTGAAAAATATACGTCTCGTTACCTTAAAAAGGATACAAGTTTTAGAAGTAATTGTTTTATTAAGATGTTATTGGAAATACCGAAAGAAGGATTTCATCGGGTTGCGGTAGAACGTAAAGCAAATAAATATCGAGTCCGTTTGAGTGAAATGCCTTTAGAGGTGGCGAATCAATCTCATTCTATAGAAATTATTCCTTATGAGGATTTATGGGAGATGGTGTTGAATATTCTGGGGAGTAAGAGATATAATAAGAAATAATTTTTATGCAGAACTATATTCTTAAA
>CAYMSC010000218.1:0-10197 GCA_964392805.1 uncultured Saprospiraceae bacterium | reverse complement strand
TGATTTAAAAACATTGAAGTGACTGATTACTCCTGTTCTATGGATTACAAAATCCCTTTCTAAGTCTTCTAAATTGTCTTGCAATTCAAAATAAATTTGATTGGCAATTGCCTCTTCATTCTTAGCCCGATTAATACCTTCTCCATATTTTGTTAAAGAGAAAGCAGCGATTACTCCAATGGTAATAATTAAGATGTCTATTAGATATTTGATTATTTCTTTTTTGTATTTCACGATTATTTCATTATTCTAAATTTACCACTCACCACTAAAAAATCAAATCTCTTTCTGATAAATCCGATAAGTCTTATAAACTTCTCCATTTAAATTTTGCAGCCCTTTATTCATCATTTCATTATTCTCTAAAATCCAAGAACCCTCCCCGAATTCGATGCCATTATTTTGAGCATAGCGAATAATTTTAGAATAGAAAATGGCTTCAATCCCTAATCTTCGATATTCATCTTCTACGCCTAAAAGAATGATTCTTAGAATTTTTGTTTTTCGTTTACCAAGTAGTAATCGTATCGCTCCAAAAGGTAGAATCCTACCTCTTTTTTGCTTTATCATAATTTCGTTGATATTCGGTACGGCAAGAAAGAAACCAATTCCTTTGCCATCTTTTTCGGCGACAAAGACCATTTCTGGTACAAGAATCATTTTTAGACTATCTGCCAAATGGTCAAATTCTTTATCGGTAGGTGGCACAAAACCCCAGTTTTTGTCCCAAGCTTTTTTATACATTTTATGGATTACCTTTACCTCTTCTGACCAATTTTTTAACACTACATTTCTGATGGTAATCCCTCTTCCTTTAAGTCGTTCCTCTAAGCGTTCGGTAATGCGTAAAGATTTTTCTGAAACGGTTTGTGTAGGAATCCTATAAGCGAACAAATCCATTTGTTTGGCAAAGCCAAAACGCTGCACGAAGTCTACATAATACGGCTTATTATAGGTCATATTAATAACAGGCGGTCTATCATAGCCCTTAATGAGTATGCCTGCGGTCTCATTGGTTGAAAAATTGGTTGGACCATAAAGCCCATCATGTCCTTTTTCCTTGACCCAGTCGACCACTGTTTGAAGCAATTTTTCAGCGACGCTATAATCATCAATAACATCAAAAAAACCAAAATACCCGACATTGGTATTGGCAAATTCATTATAATTATTATTTTGGATAGCGGCGATTCTACCGACGATTTTTTTATCTCGAAAGGCTAAAAATAAATCTGCATTGGAATGTTCGAAAAAAGGATTTTTTTTAGGATTCAGCAATTCCTGCATGCCTAAATATATCTCAGGAACATAATTAGGGTCCCCTTTATATAGGTCGTGTGGAAAGTCAATGAATTGCTTTTTCTGTTTTTTTGTGGAGACTTTTATGATTTGCATTAGTTGGTGCTGCTTGTTTATAGGTCCTTCGTTTAGATTAATCAGGGAACGAGGCTGAAGCCTCGCATCAACAAGTAACCTTACACATCGCTAATATTTATCGTACAGTAGCGAAAAATGGTAATCGAAAGTATTTCGATTACCATTTGTTCTCTTGATAAATCAGTCGTTTAAACTGGTTTTATACCAGAAGACTATATTATTAACGCTGTAATTATTATACTTCTGAAGCAATGACTCGTGGAATATTTAATTGTTTGCCAACTTTATCTAATTGGTCTATGGCATAATCAATCTGCTTTTTTGTGTGTGTTGCCATTAAAGAAAATCGAATTAAAGAATCTTCACTAGCTACGGCTGGTGAGATAACTGGGTTGACAAAAACACCTGCTTGTTGCAACATGGTCGTCAAAACAAAGGTCTTTTCATCGTCTCTTACATAAATGGGAATAATTGGTGTTTCTGTTGGACCAATTTCCAATCCAACGCTGCGCAATGCGTTTATCGTATACCGTGTATTATCCCAAAGATTATCGATTCTTTCAGGTTCTTCTGCTATCACATCTAGTGCTGCAATTACACTCGCTGCATTAGCAGGCGCAATACTTGCACTAAAAATAAAAGACCGAGCGGTATGCTTCATAAAGTTAATCGTATCTTTATCTGCGGCAATAAAACCACCAATAGAAGCTAGAGATTTACTAAACGTGCCCATGATAATGTCTACATTATCCGTTAAACCAAAATGGTCTGCTGTGCCTCTTCCACCTGTGCCTAAAACGCCCAAAGAATGGGCATCATCGACCATTATATTCGCATTATATTTTTTAGCCAATTCTACCATTGCTGGTAAAGGTGCTATATCCCCTTCCATGCTAAAAACACCGTCTGTAACAATTAATTTTACACGGTCGATATTACATCGCTGCAACACTTTTTCTAGGGATGCCATATCTTTATGACGGTATTTCATCGTTCTACCGAAAGACAATCTTGCACCGTCGATGATGCAGGCGTGATTCAAATCATCTAAAATGACATAATCGTGGCGAGTTAATACGGAAGAGATAGCTCCTAAATTAGCTTTATATCCACTACTGAAAACAATAGCTTCCTCTTTACCAACAAAATTGGCTAGTTTTTCTTCTAATTCGGTATGAATATCTAATGAACCGTTCAAAAAGCGAGAACCTGCACAACCTAAGCCATATTTATCAATGGCTGCTTTGGAGGCTTCTTTTAATTTGGGGTGATTGGTTAATCCTAAATAGGAATTAGAACCAAACATAAGTACATCTTTACCGTTCATTTTTACAACGGTGTCCTGGTCTGAACTAATTTCACGAAAGTATGGATATACCCCCGCTGCCTTAACTTCACTAGGGCGAGTGTACTTCGCTAATTGGTTTCGAAGTAAATTCATTTTCTTTTTTGTTAAGTTCTCCAAAAAACAAGCTAATAAAGAATCGATTAAAATTAAAATGCAAA
The DNA here is from genome assembly GCA_964392805.1 of uncultured Saprospiraceae bacterium. Taxonomy (GTDB): domain Bacteria; phylum Bacteroidota; class Bacteroidia; order Chitinophagales; family Saprospiraceae; genus JAFMDF01. Next base: position 7,314 of record CAYMSC010000218.1, on the reverse strand, counting down.
TTTAAAAAACATCCTGAATACCAGTAGTTTACAATTTGAAACCTGCAAATTTATCTTTTCATCATTCCTAAGTAATAATGAATTAAAATTATCCTATTTTTCAATACTACTTTTCATTAGCGTTTTGTGGCTAATGTTTAAGCTTTGTCTGCATTCAAAAGGAAATAATTAAAAACGAATTAGGCCTAAATATTTATAGGACAATTATTTTTTACATTCCTTTTAGGTGACTAAATGTGTTTATATAAAAATTCTGTATAGTTCTATGCTCCAAATACAACCACTTATATAAGTGATTAGTTTTTAAATTATGAGAAAATAGATTATTAAAATCAAGACAACTTAAATTTTCTATTCCCCTATTCTTTATAAAAAGATTTACAAAAATACATTTTATTCATTGATTTTCGCCTAAAAACATTAATTTCTTGGAAATGCGATAAAAATCCGTTGCTAACTTAATCCGTTGCTAATTATTTTTCAGCAACGGATTAAGTTAGTAACGGATTCTATACAAATTAAAAAATTAGTAAATATCTATTTTCAATCTGACGCTCTAAATAGCGGTTCAAATTAGAAATTAATATTTTTCAATTTTAATATCCGTGGTTAAATTAAATCTGTGGTTAATAATTTTCTAACCACTGATTTGATTTAACCACGGATATCAGGTTTACAGATATTTATCATTTTTTCACTTGACGCGAAAATTAGATTACAAACCATTGCTAATCAAATAAATATTATTATAAATTGGCTTGACGCTAATCCGATAAAAATCGAGATTTCGTTTTACTCAATATTTATAGTTCATCGTTTAACAAACCTATTATTATAATAAGTCTATATATTTTACAAGCCATTCTTTTATTTTCGTTCTTAATAAAACTTTTTCTAAGAGTAAGATAGAAAATAAAGCGGTCATTCCTCCTAAAATGACATCAATTATATAATGATGATTGGTATATATCGCAGCAAACCATATCCCCAACATGATAAATAGGAAGAAAATAGATGCTAGTACCAAGCGTTTTTGGATTCCATAATACACTAACAAAACAGGAAAAGCGGAATGCAAAGAAGGGATAGCCGCAAAGACGTTTCCATTCTTTTCATACATATTCTTAAAAATATCTATCCCCCAGAATTCATCAAATCGCAAAAGTCGTGCGGCACTTCCTGGCGTCCCTTCTATAAACTCAAATCCGTGTTGTTCTACATACCAAGGAGGTGCTGCTGGATAGAGATAATAAATAATTAAACCAACAATATTTATCAATAAAAATGACGAAGTAAATTTAGCCATCGTTTGTTTGTCCGTAAAAAATAGATACATGACAAATAGCATTGGCAATGGCACCCAGCATAAATAAAAAGAAGGTGCTAAGACATCTAAAAATTGATTAGCATTGGCTTTTGCATATTCATTAGGGGTCAATAATCCTTCAGGCGTTTGAAAGCCAAATATGGATTTTTCCAAATTGTACAAACTCTCTATATTCACTGGATTTACCAGATAATTGGGGTAAACCCTCAAAGAGTCATAAATCAACCAATAAATGACAAAAAATAGAAATGCCCAAAATATTTTACGGGATATTGGTAGCGCAAAGTAGGCTACTAATGCTGCTAAGCACAAATGCAAATGGTCTGGTCGCCAGCCGATAAAGAAGTAGGCTAAACTTAGATAAGCGATGCTTAAAATAGTAGCTACTAATACATTTTTAATTGTAAATCTTTGAAACGGATTCTTATGTTGAATGTTTGTTGTCAATGATAACCTTTTTCTTTTTTTCTATGTCTTTTTTTATAGATGCTTGTTTGAGATGATACCCTTATTTTTAGAATTTTTTTTTGTTATTTTTTTGCTTGGTGAATGATTTATATACTTACCGATGACCCGTTTAAAGACAATTGACAATAATTATTCTACTCTATGATTTTTAAAATTGTCAAAAATGAGTAAATGATTTGATGAGTAAATGAATAAATTTTGGGTAAATAGATAAATAAGTAGATTAGCTTCGATAGCTGTTCCTTTATATTTATATTTTTCCTATTCCCTTATTTTAAACCGCCTGCTTTTGTCCAGTTTTCTGTTCCTTACCAGTCTTAAAATCAGAACCGACAATCACATCCCAAAGGGGAGAACTTACCCCATATCCTGCATCAGGGTCTTTGAAATGATGCTTTAAGTGATGAGTCTTTAAAGCCATCCAAATTTTTCCTTTCATAGGCGCATGATGAATCGCATAATGCAACATATCGTAGAATAAATAACCTGCTAAGAAACCCGCAAAAAATGCAAAAAAACCATCGTGAACAACGATATTTCTGAATAAAAAATAGAAAGCAGCAGCTAGTGGTAAACTTACCGCTGGTGGCATCACCAACCTCCATGAATCATTTGGATAATCATGGTGCACGCCATGAAAAATGAAGTGCATTCGTTTTCCAATTTTTCCTGGTGGTTCATAGTGAAATAACCAACGGTGTAAAACATATTCGGTAATCGTCCATACCCCAATTCCTCCTGCTAACCAACCAGCTACCTGTAAAAGTCCAATATTTTGACTAGTAATAGCTAAGTACATCAAATAGCTAATGATGGGTAGAAAAATAAAAAGGGGCATACTCCAATGCACCTTTGAAAATAGCTCTAAAAAACTACTTTTAAACATGCGCACACTTTCATCCTTATTAGATACGTATAACTTTTTCATATTTTTTATTGTATCGACGAATTCATTCGTCGTAAAATTTAAAACGACGAATGAATTCGTCGGTACTTTTATTGCCTTTCCATTAATACCTTTCTACTAAAATTAAGCCGTCGAATAGCAGTAACATTTGCCATTACTGCTAACACGGCAATAGGTAAAGTAAAGAAAGTAATGGTTTCAAAGACTGGAATAGGAGACCATTCGGTAATAAATTGATAATCGCCTCCGTAAGCAGTAGAGAAAAAGCCGCACAGCATAGCAGATATACCAATGATTAGAATGCGTTCGGGACGCTGCATGATACCGACACTACATTCTACGCCTAATCCTTCTGCTCTTGCTCTTGTATAACTGACCATCACTGAACCAATCATCGCCACAAAAGCAAAAATGGAACTTAGGAAATAATCATGAGAGACTAGATACCAAATAATACCTAGAAACATAATCATTTCACTATATCTATCAATTACAGAATCGAATAAGGCACCAAACGGGTTCGCCATATTACCCAATCTTGCTAATCGACCATCTATCATGTCAAATAATCCAGCAAATAGAATGACAAATCCTGCCCAACCAATATAGGAATGGTCAGAACGGTCGCCTTCTTCTGCACCGATGATTAATATGATAGTCGCTACAAAGTTTAATACCAAACCAATCATCGTAATCATATTTGGCGTAATGCCCAATTTGATGAGTACATTTATTAATGGATTGATACCTTTATATACTAGTTGTTGACCTTTATCTTTTAACGTCATAATGGTTTTTTTGAAGGTGTAAAATTAAACTATTGTTTGGAATTACTTACTATATGAATGGATATTTTATCGGAAGGATTATAATTTTATAGACAAATTTAAAGAATAGAGAATTTGATTTAAATAATTGATAATCAAATTTTTAGGTAGATTTCATGCATTTTAATTTACTAGGAGTAGTGGCAAAATTTTAAAAATTTGACATATTTAAGACGTTCCTTATCAGTGATTTAGAGATGTTTAGAGCGTCAGATTGAAAATTGATATTATTTATTTTAATGATGTATGTAGGAATCCATTGGGAAACTAATCCGTTGGGCAAAAAAATACTCCTAACGGATTAGCTTCCCAACGGATTTAACACCCAACGGATTTTAGATGTTCAAGTTATTATTTCGTGATTACTTAACAGCGCTTTAAAGCCAATTCCAATACAAATCGGAATCGATATTTTGAAATGTCGATATTTTTCAAATTTCAACCTCAACTTCAACTTCAATTCCCGCCGAAGGTGGTTTGAAATTGAAAATTTGAAATTGAAAATTAAATTTCACTTAGTCTTGTAGAGACGGTATATCGGTAACTAAAATGCTTAATCTTCTTTTTGCAATTTGAGTCCCATCGGGACGGCATTTACAATCCACTATTTATTCTGTGAGTAATCGGCCCGTATGGACTAAAAACTCTAGCGTTTGCAAAAATTATTTTCAAAGAGTCTATTTAGAATTCGACATAAACTCTAGCTCTAATTCCTAAACCATCGACTCCAAACATTCTTGGTATATTAGGATTGTCTAAATAAGTAAATCGTTTTATTACATCTACTCTTAAAACTTTAAAAATATTTAAAATCCCTACACTTCCCTCTATATATGGTCTATCACTCAAGGAGAAAGTTTCTTTTACTGGTTCTCCATTTTCATTTATAACGATTTCACCATTATCATCAACTTGATTGGTGAACTGAATTAATTCTGGATTTTTATTTGGATTATTGCCATCTGACAATCCACCATAAATCATTTTTAAGGTCACTACTTCCCTCAATTTCAATTTTTTGAATAAGGGGATTCGATTGAAAATGAAACCATTAAAATAATGACGGAAGTTGACTTTTATATATTGATCACTAGCAAATTCCAAAAAATTCATCATGTTAAAAGAACGAATTTGATATAAATAGCTTTGATTAGCTCTTGGAATATGTAATAGAGTATAAGGCAAATCACTTCCAAAAATTTTACCAATTTCAAAATCCACATTTGTAAAGCCTAAGAAGGCTAAATGGATTTTTTTGAAGACACCAAATCGCAATTGATGATAAGAATAATCACTACCCAAGACCCCTCTAGGCGCGCCATAATAAGAGAATTGAAAGATTGGATGTTTGTTGAATATGGGGTATCGATTAATTTTTCCTTGGAAATAGTCTGCATTCGGAGCCCACCTAAAATTAAATCCAATTTCTGTGGTTCTAATAGCATCTAGGCTTTGAGGTTCTCCATTACTATCTGTGAAATCAAACGTTAATCGACCAATGGGCGATTGTCTCAACCGTTCGATTGTTGCATTGAAAGTCAGATTGCTCCGAGTTTCTTTATAGTAATCTAATCTAGCGGAAGAATACAATAATAATCTATCTGCTACTCCTCTTCGCCCAATAGCCAAAAAGACGTTATCTTCACTAATGAAATCTACTTTTAAACCAGGGAATTTTGTTTCTCGGGTATAACCTCCTTCTATATAATGTTTTGGATTTTCTTCTGAATTACCATTAAAAGACCAAAGTGCTTTAAAAGCCCCTTTAAATTCTTTGTCTCTAAACCCGTAGGCTAGATAGGCATCCAAGGCTAGCTTGGGATGAAATTTGATATTCGTTCTTCCACCAAATCTTACTCTAAATCCCTCTACGACATTCCCTCCATAAAAAGAATTAATAGGGCCAACATCAAATTTTCCAACAGGAGTATAACCCGTTGCCAAAAAGGAAACAATATTTAAGGCTCGCTTGAATGCAGGAACTTGTTTTAAGGTGTCAATCATTTGATAAACTCCAGCTTCTTTTTCGGATAAGGCAGTCGGTCTATTTGTTTCCCAATAGTCATCTTTTACTTTCCTAGCTCCATCTTGTTCTATTACAAATTCTGGGACATCATAAATTTTATCTTCACGGGGTTCATTGAAAATATGGTTGGTATACTCGGCGGTTCGTTTACCGAAAGCACCAATTCCTTTTTTGGTCAAGTTATAATCAACAATGATTTTTTCTTTGGCGACATTATATTTTCCATCAGGTCCTTCTTTAAATTCTTGTTCAATTAATAAATCTTGGACAAAATTCAAATTGATATCATCGACTACACCCATTTTGACCTTCAGCAATTGATAGGTACTATCCAATGCAATATATAAATTCCCATTAAAACCAAAATTACCTTTTACTTTTGGTATAAAAGCCATATCAATGGCTTGTTTACCTTGATATTCAATGGTGTCTATAATATAGAAACGATAAAAATCAAGCGCAAGCGCAGAAAGAGGCATCGTGAATTCATTCCCCATTAGGATGGTTTTGTTCCCATACATATCCACGTCATCATATAGATAATCCATTATGGTGGTAACCGATTCTTCATCTAAATGATTTTCTAATTTAGTTGCTTTAATGGCATTTCGATATTCTCTTTTCTTATTTTTCTCCTTACTATAATAAACCTTTGCATTAATTTCTTGCAGGAATATTGGTAAATAAGGCTTACCATTAACCTCAGACGTATCTACATAATCAAAAACGAACTGAAATTTCTTAAAGGCTTTTCTTGCTCTAAATTTATCCGTAATATTATTGATATCTAATTCGACTTTTTCATATTTATCAAATTCATAATGGTCATAACGGGATAGACTATTATCATCTTTTTGAGCAATTACTTTCCGCATTAAAGCGACTGCAGGATTATTTTTCTTTCGATATCTTTTTTTCTTGGCTTTTACGACAATGTCCGCATCCAATGTTATTGCTTCGGATTCCAGTTCTATATCTATTACTTGTTTTTCCCCAAGTTTTACGGGTACTACGGAACTGGTATATCCAATAAAGGAGATTTCCAAAGATTCTGTTGCCCATTGAGTAGACAATTCATACTTGCCATCGAAGTCGGTCGTTGTACCAATACTTGTTCCAGGGAATGCGACTGCCACAAATGGTAGTGGTTCTTTAGTTTCTTTATCAATTACAGTCCCACGAATACGTGTTAGTTTTTCACTACTCTGGGCCAATATGCTTGATGTGGAAAAAATCCCAATGAAAAGGAAGACAATGCTGAGGCATTGAGTAAAATTAAGTTTCATTCTGAGAAATTGAAGATTAGTGTAGTTAACTTTTATAAAATTTATAAACGTAGTATTTTTTAAAAAAAGTAAAGACAATTGCCTTGTCTTTTTTAAACTTAAAAAAATCATTGAACAGATATTTAAAATATTCAACTAATTTGATTTATACAAAATATTGTATTTTTTAACGCTTTTTTTTTCTCTTTAACGTAATTTTATTTGTATAAAGTATACAAAATTGTTTAGTATTGTTGTTTACTAGGACATGAAAAAAGAGACAAAAGTAACAATATTTGATTTTTTACTAGAAATATTTTTAGCTATTTCCTTTTTTTTGCTAGCCGTTTTTAAATCCGATTTTGTAGTTGAGAATATTTTATCAAATAAATTACAACTTTTATTGCTATAAAATCTTAATTAGTTCAATTTTGGAAAAAAGCATATTTAATACTCACCTCTTTTGTAGTTTCCTTGACAATTATTACGCTTTA
>CAYMSC010000217.1:0-10227 GCA_964392805.1 uncultured Saprospiraceae bacterium | reverse complement strand
TTGACAGACAGCTAATTAGGTCAATTTTGATTAAAATTATTTGCTTAACTTATTTTAGTCTTCCAACTTAATAACGAAAAAATAACTTCCGCATTTGATTTTTCAATTGAATGTTTTTATCATAGGTTTTCAACCCATTACAAAGCAGCCCATCCTCTTCGAGGTTCACCCGTACGGGTTCCTATTTGAAAAATGCGGAACTTATTTTTTCGTCGTTACTTACTCCTTTAATTTGCGCTTACAATTTTTAAATCCTCCACCATTTCTTCTGGAGATTTCAAAGCCTTTTGTTTGCTATTTTTGGGTTTCAAACTTTTTTGACCTTTATGATAAACCACTTCTACTCGAATGGCCTTCAATCCAGAAATACCCTGTAAATCTTCCAATTCTAACATTTCTACCTGACCTAATTTATTTTCAGATTGTAAAAATTCAATGTAATTTAAATACTCTAATACATCGCTATCCTGAGAATAGACGATGGCGATTTTTCCAGCCTGTGTCAATCGTTCCTCTGTTCCTTTTATGTAAGACTTATCAATTCGTTTTTTGACAATTTCATAACGTGCATTATAGGCACCGTCTACATCAAACTGTTTTTGGTCCATGTGAAATTTGATAGATAAAGGACTACTGTAAATCAAAATTAAAGAGGCCACCCGCAAAGGATAAGGCATCTCATTCATCATATCAAAAGCGAGATTTTCAATTTTGCACATCGTTTCTAATTGCCACAATCGAAGATTCTGTAAATAGAGTTTATTGAACGCTTGGTTATTCACCAAAGAATCACCGATATACATGTTGTATTCTACGCCGTCCGTTTTATACCTTTCAAAATAATGCGGAAACATTTGTTGAGCTTCGGCTTGGCGACGGTCAAGGTAGCCAGCTAATTTATCATTCAATAAATTAACTGATTTTTCATAGGCTTTTCTTTGTTTATAAATCACTTTTAATTCAGGGTCAATTTGAGCAATGTATTCTTCGACGATTTCCTTAATTTTAGGACTTAAAGTCATCACATGATTAAAAACAGGATAAATCTCCATTTTTAGAAAGTCCAAAATCCCAGCCTCATCTCCTGCATTCAATCCTTTTTTGACACTTTCCAAACAGGTCTGCACTCGGTAAATCAATTTTTTGTAAATGGGTAAATGTTGGAGGTTCATCACCCGCTCAAAAGTATCAACGACCAAAGAAAGTTGTAATTCTAAATCGGCTTGGATGGCCGTATTCCTAGCAGTAGAAGACCCAACTATATCACTTTGTCCATATAGTGGATAAATATCTTCAAAAATAATATCTTCTAATATGGGGGCTTCTATCCCTTGTATTCTTTGATTATTAAAATGATTGGCGGCTTCTATAAAGCGCCATTTTACAGTAGGATGAATAGAAGTATAATTCTCTTGAATGGTACTTTCTATGATATTCTCACTTTCTTCATAATATCGTTCTGCGGCAATTTTTATAAAAGGTATAATGTTATCTAACTTGGCACTTACCAAGATATTTAATTCATTTTTTTGGGTAGAAGCAATTTCAATCAATTGAATGTGTTGGTCTTTTATCTCAATTGGAATTAAAAGAATACTCTTAATACCTTTCTTTTTTAGCCGTTTAGAAAAAGCATTATGGTTTTTTCTTTTTGCATAGGCATCTACATCAGGAAATGCCAATATTTTGGAATGGTCTAAAAGGCAGGCATTTACGCCTTCACAGAAAAATGGGCGATAATCCATTTCTTCTCCTTCTTTCATGAATAAACTCTGAGAAGTTTTATTTAAAAAGGAGTGAATAGACTGTTTTTTGCAAGTATCATAATTGGAGACCCCAATCATCAACTCAGGATTGCCAAATAAATCTCTAATATTTTGTTGAAATTCAGGAAATACTTGGTCGTCTGTTCTTAAAAATATAGCACGGGTTTTAGAAATGATGGCATCGGGTGTGACATCAAATAGATTCATAATGCCAAATCCTTTTAAAATATAGCTATTGGGTGGAAATTTCTTTTTCCACAACTCCGTATCTTCCCCATTTGCCAGTAATTCGTCAATATCTGATTGCGTTAATTCAGGTGCATTATCACTTTTGATTATCTCCATATTATCCGCATTAAACATCAACCGATAATGGTGAATCTGTCCCGTTACTTTATTGGGAATATCTAAGAATACAGGGGGATTTAATTTTAAAATCGGCTGTTGGTAATATTTTGCTAAAATATAAGAACAGGCGAAAATATAAGATTTTTCAATATTAAACCCACTCATTTGCAAGTTATAGTTGGCTCCGGCATTTTCAATAATCTGAGCAAACCTAGTCGTAGGATGAAAAGCCTTATACAAAAAGGGGATGGCAATGGCCTTGATTTCGTTAGATTGGAGTAAAGGCGGGAATAAAGGCTGGAGTATTAACTCAAGGGCTTCCTCATATTTTTCTAATTCCTCATAATTTTCAATACCTGTTCTCAATTCTGGAAATTTATTGATATAGGCTTCAATTACTTTACTTGATTTATGATATATATGATTTTTATCTTTTGTATACTGCGCTAACTCTTTATATAAGGGGTCAATACTCAGTACAACTTTTACTGGTGATTCCTTAATATTTTTATTAAAGCTAATCAATTTCATAAATATAGAGTTCTATGGAAAATTATGGAATTCTAAATAGAAAGCTTTTGTTATGATAAAGTTCTATTAAAAATCTTAATTACTAAAAATAATAAATAAAATTGACAATTTATATTATAGTTGCGCTAAGAGCCGACGAAAAAATAAGTTCCGCATTTTTCAAATAGGAACCCGTACGGGTGAACCTCGAAGAGGATGGGCTGCTTTGTAATGGGTTGAAAACCTATGATAAAAACATTCAATTGAAAAATCAAATGCGGAAGTTATTTTTTCGTTATTACTAAGGTTGAAATTACTGCTTATTCCTTGGCTTGTTCCTTCATAAGTAAAAGCAAAACTACTCTCTCCCTATAATTACTTATTTTACATCTTTAACAATTTGTATGCACTTCTTGATGCTTTAATTAAAATGATTCGTGAAGATTTTGTAGAATCCGGATTAGAATTGAAAATAGATAAATGGATTGAAGTCGGAAGCCATCACTTCTAATAAGCAATAACTCCCTAAAAATAATGTAATAATTACCTTTAAATTTAACAGCCAAAGATTGCTTGTATTGCCAAAAAATATTACTACTCGGTCTTCTATTTTTGGAAAAATACCTATAAAAGAAAAGCAAAAGGCAATTATTAAGAAAAACCAAAATTTATTGGAGGTGTAGTAAATTAAACCACCTAAGTTGAAAGAAAATAGCTGCTGTAAATAACCTAAAGCGTGAGGAAAATCATTAGCCCTAAAAAACACCCAACCAATTAAGACGATAAAATAGGTGAACAAAATAGCAGGTAATTTTCCCCATTTTTGTAATAATTTGAGTAGAAATAAACGATCTAAAATTAGAAAAAAACCATGAAAAGCTCCCCAGATAATAAACGTCCAAGCGGCACCATGCCATAGCCCCGATAATAAAAAAACTATCCATAAATTTAGATACATGCGATTGGTAGAAACTCGATTGCCGCCAAGGGGAATGTATAAATAATCTCTCATCCAATTACCTAAAGTGATGTGCCAACGCCGCCAAAATTCGGTAATACTTTGCGAAATATAAGGGAAATTAAAATTCTCAGGAAACCTAAAACCCATCATTCTTGCAATTCCAATTGCCATATCCGAATAACCACTAAAATCAAAATATATCTGGAAAGCATAAGCAATGATGCCCAGCCAAGCAGTCCCCATATTGAGACTTTCTGGTGCTAAATTAAAAATACCATCGGCTACACTGCCAAGCGTATCAGCGATTAACACCTTTTTGGCTAAACCAATAATAAATCGAAAAAAACCACTTAATTTATCGTCGATGGTATCTTGATGCGCTCGGTTGATTAGTTGTACCGCTATTTCATTAAATCGAATGATAGGCCCTGCTATCAATTGTGGAAATAATAAAATATAGAGGGTATAATTTTGTAAATTTTCCAACGGTTTTGTTTTCTTTGTCTTACAATCTATAACATAGCTCAAGCGTTGAAAGGTGATAAAAGAGATACCTATGGGAAGTATAATATTTTTGATGGTAATGCCATTTGCGCCCCATATATGAACCACTTGATTGATATTATCAACAAAAAAATTAAGGTATTTTGCGACCAGTAATAATAAAATAATTAAGCCGATATTAACCCGAAAAAGCCACTTTTGTAAATTGCCTTTTGATAAATTGGTTAATCGTACTAGATAAAAATCAATAATTAAAGAAGGAAATAAACCTAAAAAAAACTCAGGTGCGCCCCAGGCATAGAAGAAACAGCTACCAATTAATGCAACGTTATTTTTCCATTGTGTCGGAGCAACAAAATAGAACAATAGGAAAATAGGTAAAAAATACCACAAAAAAAGAAGTCCACTAAAGACCATTTTGACTCATTAGTTTTTATTTCAAAATTCATCATTCAAAATTGGCAAACCTATTAATTTTAGTTGCCACATAAATAATACGACCCGATGACCAATTTTGCCTCTACTACCGATAAAAATAAATTTAAAAAAATTCTTTATGAATTTTTTAGGGTACTACTATTTTTTGTTGTGCTACTAATTGCTGCAATATTTTTAACAAACTTGCATATCCCAAGGGTACAAATATATGGTTGTGATATGGAAAAAGTGGTACAATGGAAAAATAAACCTTATTTTGTAACCAAAGGACACTATTTTGAAAGTGGACAATTACAAACGGAAGCATTATCCCATTCTGGTAATTTTAGTGTGAAAATAGGTGGAAAAAATCACTATGCTTTATCCCATGAATTTCCCAATTTAACGGGTTTTGAGGTAGTGACTATTACTGTCTGGCGACATGGTGCGACTAACTCAAAAGGTAATATAGTCATTAGTATTCCTAATAAAATCCTTTGGCAATCAGGGGCAAAGGTTATCGGAAAAACTGCGGATGGCTGGGAAAAAATTCAATTAATACATGCGCTTCCCATAGCGGCAAAAAATAAGAAACTGACCATTTATTTATGGAATCCGAGTAAAGCAGTAGCCTATTTTGATGATTTGGAAGTGAAGATAGTGCAGCAAGAAGCTTTATAGACTTTGTAGTGAGACAAAAATAATTTCACCTTCTGCTTGAGTCGGAATTTTAGGATAAGTCTCTTAAAGTGTATCGTTTTGTTATCCTAAAATTCCGACAGAATGTAAAGTTATTTTTTTGGCCCTTTTACAATTGTGCATAAAATATATGGAACTAATGACAGTAATAATTTTATTAGAGACGCTGAGGTCAAGATTTTTCTTTGAATAAGAGACGACGAAAAACCAAATGCGTAAATTATTTTTTCGTCATTCTTAAGTTATTTCTTAATTTTTTTGGCAAACATGTCTTTTACTTTAAAGGAGAAATCGGTTAAAACTGGCGATGCATGGCAAATATTCTCTCCTTTAAATATTTTCAAATCGGTGGTAGAAGTATAAGTATAAATTTGCTCTGTTTTCGGAGAGATATACCAAACTAACTGTACCCCAGCATCAAAATAATCTTGAATTTTCTCCTCAATGTCTTCTAATTTTTCATTAGGTGATAATATTTCAATAGCTAAAGCTGGAGCAAATTTATTTCCTTCTCTAGCAGCTTCAATTTGTGCTTCTGTAAAATAACCTATATCTGCAACTCTTTTTCTTTTACTATCAATGTGACTATCAGATTCAACAATTAATTCATCTCCATTAGCATAGGCAACAGTTTTAACAAACAGTCTAGATAAAAATTTTGCGATAAAAAATTCTTCTTGTTTCATAGCTGGTTTTTCGATTATTTTCCCATTGACAAATTCAAAACGTTTATCGTTCAAGATAGAATTTTTACTTACCCATGCTTCAAATTCTGCTACTGTTTCGAATTTGAACTTATTTTCTGATATGACTAATGTTGTAGACATTGATTATTTTTTAATAAAGTTAATGAAAAAAAAGGATACTGACAAATAAGGAAAATACGGCTTTATTTTTTTAGCTTGAAATTCAATATCAACAACTCGAACTAATTTTAAGAATTAATCGTTACTTTTGAAAACAAAAACTAAAAATTGAAACCATGAAAAAAATAGTCATACTAACAGGCGCAGGCATCTCCGCAGAAAGTGGCATAAAAACCTTCCGAGACGCAGATGGACTTTGGGAAAATCATGATGTAATGGAAGTGGCTTCTCCTCAGGGATGGGAAAAGAATAGGGCTTTAGTCCTTCGATTTTATAACGACCGTCGCAATCATTTAAAAGACGTACAGCCCAACGCTGCACATAAGGCATTATCTGAATTAGAAGCTAAATATAAGGTGGTGGTCATTACGCAGAATGTAGATGATTTGCACGAAAGAGGCGGTAGTAGCCATATTATTCACTTACACGGTGAATTGGCAAAAATGCGGTCGGTGATGGATGACACAAAAGTTTATGATTGTACTAAAGACATTCAAGTTGGCGACAAAGCTCCCGACGGGTATCAATTGCGCCCACATATTGTCTGGTTTGGAGAAATGGTCCCAATGCTAGAGACTGCTGCTAAAGAGGTAATGTCCGCTGATATTGTGATGGTGATTGGTTCTTCTATGCAGGTTTATCCCGCAGCGGGTTTAGTCGAGTATGCACCCGATGGTGCTCCCGTTTATTATATCGACCCTAAGCCGACGATTAACTATGAGTTGGGTAGGAGTGCTAATTTGAAAGTGTTGGAAGAAAAGGCGACTACGGGGGTTCGGAAAGTGGTGGATGAGTTGTTAGGAAGAGAAATGTAAAATTATAAAGTTGGTTTAGCTAGAGGGGCTGATTATGGATTTGAATAGATTTAATAGACTAAGTAGGATTTTTATTTACTGTGCAATAAATTTTTATTTTCATCTTTTTGAAAATATGTTTAAATTTGAAAAAATAGAAAAGTTATGAGTACTACATCATTTATAGAAATTTTAGAAAAATTGCCATTTAATCGACGGCAAGAAGTTTTCAATTTTCTTCAATTCATTTACCAAAAATCTCAAGAAGAAGAAGGTGATTCGGAACTAACTAAAGCAGAAATTTCTGAATTACAAAAAAGAAGAAAAGCATATTTACTGAATCCTCTAACGGGTGTAAAACTAGAAGACGCTAAACAAAAATTATTATCAAAATATGGCTTATAATGTAATTATAACCGCAGAAGCCTATTTAGATATTAATGAAGCTACTGAATGGTACGACCAACAAGTAAAAGATTTGGGAATTGATTTTGTTTTAGAATTTTATGAAGAAGCTAATACATTATCCATTAATCCTGAATTATTTGTAGTAGTTATTAAACCAGTTAGAAAAAGATTAATGCAAAGATTTCCTTATACCATTTATTATTCTATTATTGAAGACCGAAAGGAAGTACTAATAGAGGCTGTTTGGCATCAGAAACGAAATTTGTCTCAATTGAAAAAACGTTTTAAAAAATAATGAAATCTGATAGTATTTTTGTTTATTTTATATCGACCCTATACCAACAAGCTAAATAGATTTATAAGTATGCTAAAAAAAACGAAAAAAATAACCTACGCAAAAAGAACACGACCTAGAGCAAATCAAGTAAAGAAACCGTTTTATCCGTTGAATCCGTGTTCCAATCCTCCTAGCAAGGCTGCGTCGGTTATTTTTTGCTAAATCCCCTAATTAAAATAAACTCATTTCGCCTTAAAAACTATCCACTTTAAAAACTTTCCTCGTAACTCCTTCATTAGCTGCTGTTTCTAAGCGTAAAAAATACACACCATTATTTAAATTCAATCCATTCCATGAATAAGCGTGTTCTCCTTCAGGTAATTTGTCTAAGGGTCGAACCGCTATTTCTTGTCCCAAAGTATTCAATAAACGCAAGGTCAGACTAGGCACTTGTTCTTTAAGGGTAAAATCAACCGTGAAGTTATTGGCAAAAGGATTCGGATTGATTTGTAAAGAATTTTCTACAAAAAAAGTAGGTTCATCAATAGCTGTTGTGACTGCCTCTTCTCCAATAACCTCTACCGAAAAATCGTCAAAAAAGAAACCATCTGCCGTTACAAAATCATCACTATCGAGTTGAAAACGGAAATATACTTCTTGTCCAAGGTAATCCCTTAGGTCTACTTCTTCTAACACCCAATCATTTTGAAAGCCATTATAGGCAGGTTGATTTATCCCATTAGTGCCTGTAAAATTGCCACAAAGTGGCACATAGTTAATTTGGTCGGTACTGACTAAGAACTGTACATAATCAAAATTTGTCTCCAACGCCCATTTTCCTTGAAAGCGAACAACTGCCTTTGTCGCATCTGCTAAATCAACAGGATTGGTTGTTTGAATAAAAGAAGAACTTCTGTTGGAATAATTGCCAAAAGGGCTATCAGTGATACTGAAGTTAGAAGAGAAAAAAGTTTGGTCTGTTGTTCCCCAATTTGCCCCTCCATTCCAATTGGCAAGGGTATTATCGGCTACGGCATCTACAAAGATAGGTTCAAAATTGGCATTGATAAATTCTTTGGAAATAGTGATTGTTCTTTCCACTAATCCATTATTGACAACAATGTCTAAATCAAAAAAATCAGCCGCCGTATCGTCATTGATGATTTGATAATCAACCGAGAAAGCGATGCTTGCTAAATGGTCTAGTGAAACCACTAATGGCTCATTTGTTATAATCAAATCTTCATTAGTCGAGTTAATCGTCACCGTAAAATCACCTGCTTCTAATCCAATATTTTGGAAGCTAAATTTTAAACTACCTTCCGCTGTAGCTAATCTATCCTCATTCAAATCCGTCACATCACCGTAAGCTTTCAATAAACCTGCGGCTGAAATATTTTGCCATAGATTTTCTTTATTCAGTTGATCTATGGCACTTTGAGGAGGCCAAAAACCAAAAACTTGTGGTCCCACTTCGGGGGTCATAGAAATAATTTTGGGTTTGGTGGTTTGTTCGCCATACATCCAATCATCGCTATCTCCATTCACACTGTAGCCGACCGTCTCTATCCCGGTACCAACAAAATAATTATTTTGCTCTGTCATTTTTTGACTCAAAGCTCGATAGGTTGCATCATCAGGTGTCAAGGAATTATCAAATCCCCAAGGAATAATCAATAGATTAGAAAAAGAATGATAATTTAAAGCCATTTTGAATTGATGCTGCACACAAAAATCTCTGATAGCTTGTGTTTCTGGTTCAGAAAAAGGGGCAGTTCCTCGATACACTTCACTCACTTGATTTGGGGAAGACCCATCATTATTCAATCCCCATTCAAAACCATAATTTCTATTCAAATCAACGCCAACAGGAGTATTATTTTCATTGACCCAACGATTTTTTCGCCAACTACCTCCTCCATTTGGGGCAATTGTTTCATTAAAAACATAGCCATCAGGATTGATACAAGGTACAAAATACATTTCTACATTATCCATGATGTATTTTACTTCTGCATCGGTCTCGTAATTTTCCAATAAATACCAGATATAAAATATCATTTGTGCCATCGCATTCGGTTCCCGCGCATGATGTAAGGAGTTGTAGAAAATGGCAGGCTTGTCTTCATCAACATTGGGATTATTACCAACTTTCAACCAATGTATAGGTCGACCTTCTTGGGTTAAGTAATCGCCAATGGGTTGCTTTTCAGATACTAAGTCAGGAAATTTAGCGTGCATATCATCCAAAACGGCTAATAATTCCGTATAGGTGAGATAGCCTCCCATAGACCCAAAGGTATAATTTTTAGGTGTTTGGTATTGATCTACAATATCAGTACCTCCACAAGTATTTCTACTTCTAGCAAATGCAGTTTGATCTGCAGGTAATTTATTTTGCTCCACATACCAAGCTTGCACATCGTCTACTAGAATTTCAAACTGTAGATTGTTTTCTTTTAAAAGCGTTAATTCTTTAGCTGATACATCACTTATCCAATATTTTCCCTTAGCGATAAACCCGTGATCATGTTCTAGTCCAAGTTCTGCCAATTCAGAAATATGCGTTTCGTGCAAATAAACTTTTACCCGACTGTGTTTGTGAGGATTGAATTGAGCAAATAAACTAGTTGAAAAGACGAATAAACAGACCGTTAATATATTTTTCATAAAAAGA
>CAYMSC010000216.1:0-10245 GCA_964392805.1 uncultured Saprospiraceae bacterium | reverse complement strand
AACTCAGAGAGTTGTGTTACAGTTGCAACGAATAGTATTGCACAACTCAGAGAGTACAGTTGCAACGAACAGGTAACACAACTCTCTGAGTTGTGCCATTTTTGATTCACCCACACTTTTCGCCGTAGTACCTATAAAATAATAACAGAAAATTATTAAAAGTGTTGTCACTAAGCGTCATTTGAAGGTAAAGAAATAGTAAAAATAGTTCCTTGGGGACGATTATCTGCTACGGAAATTGTACCATTATGCGCCAAAACAATTTGCCGAACAATATAAAGACCTAATCCTGTTCCCTTAGTGCTACGAGTATCTTCATTACCGACTCTATAAAATCGTTCAAAGATTTTACTTTTTTCTTTGTGGGGAATCCCAATACCATTATCTGCGATTTCTAATACAATATTATCTTGTCTATCTTTTCTTAAAACAGTGGAAACTTTTTTATTTCCAGTTCCATATTTGACGGCGTTTTCCAATAAATTAACAGCAACCGAAGTTAATCCAGTCCTATCAAAGTGAATATTAATAGGCGTATCAGGTTTGCGAAAATCAAAGATTACATCCGCATATTTATTTTTTAATCTTTCAATTATTTCTGTTAGAAATTTGGAGACATCGTTTTTTTCCAAATGGGGCGTATAGGCCGTTTCTACTTTTGCGGCAAGCAATAAATCATTCACCAACTCATTCAACCTATCCGTTTCTTTGAGGGCATTATTTGATAATTGATTAATGTGCTTTGGTCCTAATTCCCTTTTGAGAAAAGTTTCTAAAACTAATTTTATAGAAGCAATAGGAGATTTTAATTCATGGGTAATAGATAATAAAAAATTTCGGCGTTGTTGAGCGGCAGCAATCTCTTTATTATAGCCTCGATTAATCAAGAAAACGCCAATAATTAAGCTAATAACAAAAACAATGGACTCTCCTAAAATCATCCATTCCTGTCTTTTATAGTCTGCTTGTAAATCTTTATAAAATTGAGTTTCTAAATATTCCGCATCATTTTTTATCTTCCCGTCTGCAATCATCAAGACCTTACTCTCGCCTGCCCTGCCCTGAAAAGCATCTCGATTTTTGGTAAATAATAAAATCGACCACCAAGCTATCGCAAGGAGGCTATAGAAAATAACAAAATTGGAAAGCAATCTCAATCGAACATTTCTTTGCATAGTAAAGAAACTAGTTTTTAAATTTTAAATACCAATTATAAAAATCTTAATCATTTTAGGTCCATCTGACACCTGACTACTCATCCCTGCCCCCTAAGTAGTTATCATAATAGTAAAAACCAAATAATCTTTGCTTCAAAGTTAAATAAAAAGAATTGTGTAATTTAAAACTCAATATTCTTTTTACATTATTAGGAAAAGGGAACTTATTATCTAATTTTATACATTTTTAAATATCTTATCCCATAGTTTGTAGAATTAATAAAAAATAATGATATATTAGCGTCATATTCTTGTAAAAAATTGATTTTTAGTCATTAACACTACTTAAAAATTAAATATTCTCCAAATAATCAAATCTATATAATCCCCAATTTAACTAAGAAATACGCTTGTTTGAAATAAATTAGTATTAACTGTTGAAATTGTAAGTGTTCAAAACTATCAAACAAAACGAAAAACAGCACCTTTCTTTTTAGCAAATTTTTCTATTTGATTTCATTCTAAGAGTTGTAGAAAAATAATTATTTATAACCATTCAACAAAGTAGAGGTTAAAAGTCTCCAAAGTAATTGGGTTCGGCTATTTCATTAGCCATTAGAGATTTGATTAAATATATCCGCCAAAACGATTAAAGTTAGTCGTTTTTGACTGTTTATTATCTTCCTTCTCCATTCCCAATTACTATCATAGATGTTTTAACCATTTTTCAATCAAAGAGTACTGATAAAAGAATAGATACAATATAATAAAAGGTCTATTATCAAAATCAAGGCTCATTTTTTAATTATTTAAGAAACGGCAGAAAATTAAGTTTCCCGTTTTTTAGTCAACATTAAACGTGTTTTCAATTTAAAAATTAAAACTCACTAAAATGATGAAACGTCTTTTTTACACTTTATGTGCTTTATGCTTTCTTGCAGCAGTAAGTTTACAAGCACAAACCACTGTTAGTGGTGTCATTATGGATGAAGAACTTAATGAACCATTAATAGGAGCCAACGTCATTATCGTTGGAACAACAATCGGAGCTAGTACAGATTTGGATGGGAATTATTCTCTTACTAGCGAACACCCATTGCCTTGGAACTTAGAAGTCTCTTATACAGGCTTCGCAACAAAGACAATGGCAGTTACTGGCTCTAATTCAAATTTAGACATTAATCTGGCATCAAGTGCGATTCTCGGTCAAGAAGTCGTTATTTCAGCTTCCAGAAGACGAGAGAAAGTGCAGGAAGCACCTGCTTCTATTTCTGTTATCAATGCTAGAAAATTAGCAGCAACTCCTAATGAAAATGTAGTTAGAAGTATTATTAATTCTCCAGGGGTAACTGTTCAGCAACAATCTGCCGGTCGAATTAATATTCAATTAAGAGGAGATGGTGGATTATTTGGTTCTGCTTCTTTTCCTATTATTGATTATCGGTCTTTATCTGGTCCTGGTTTAGGAACTTTTGATGCTTTGAATTCTCCTATCAATAATGTGGATATTGAAAGAATTGAAGTCGTAAGAGGACCTGGTTCTGCTTTATATGGTCCTGGGGTTACGGCTGGGGTAATTCATTTTATTACAAAATCTGCTATTGATAGACCCGGTACGACCATCGAATTAATCGGTGGAGAATTGAATACTTTCGGTGGTTCTTTCCGACATGCGACTAAAGTTTCTGACAAATTTGGATTTAAAATTAATGGGGTGTTTAAACGAGGAGATGAATTTACCCTAATACCTGGCATCGATGACGCTCAAATTAGTGCATTAAATTCTACTATTAGAAGACCAACTGTTGTTAATCAAGTAGTTGATGCTCAAGACCCTGGTACTGTACTATTAGGACCAGATGAAACTGATTCGGATGGTGATGGCAATCCTTTACAGGATTTTTGGAACCAACAATCTTTAACCGCTAATTTAGAATTCCGTCCTGCTGATGATTTATCCATCAATGTTTCTGGTGGATTTAATACGGCTTCTGCCGTATTCTTTAATTCTCAAGGAGAAGGATTGACACAATCAAGAGAACTTTGGGGACAAGTTAGATTACAAAAAGGTGGTTTATTTGCTCAAGCTTTTTTCTTAGATAATAATGGTTCTACTGATGAAGATCCTACTTTCTTATACCGTACTGGTTTAGAAACTGGTATTGCTAGAAAACAATTTGAGGCACAAGTGCAATATAATTTTGATTTGCCTAATATCTTAAATTCTAACTGGACAACTGGGTTTGATTTTAGAACGTCTCTTGCGGATTCTAGAAGTCAAGTATATGGTAGAAATGAAGACGATGATGATTTCAGTATAGTCGGTCTTTATTTACAAGGTAAATTTGAATTAGGGGACAAGTTAGACCTTGTCTTAGCTGGTAGAGGTGACCGATTCAATTTCTTAGATGAAACTGCTTTTTCTCCAAGAGCCGTTTTAGTTTGGAAACCTTCTCCTACTCATACTATTAGAGGTGGGTTTAACCGAGCTGTTGGAGCACCTTCTCAATTACAAATAAATATTGATTTCCCTGTTAACGCGCCTCCAGGAATGGATATTTGGTTAGTGGGTAATAAAAACGAGCAAACATTCAACAACCCAGAAATTGTTTTTAATAGTTTATTAGGTGCTGCTGGTATTCCTAATTTACCAATTGGCACTCCTGGTTTCCCGAATGCTATTGCTTATGGTGCCGTTAATGATGCTGTTTTAGGTCAATTAACCCCTGGCATCTCTGCTGCTTTACAAGGTGGTGGCGCAGATGCTGCTACCGCTGGTGCTATTGCTGGTGCTATTGAAGCTTATCTAAGAGACCCTGTTAATACACCAACTGGTGTTACTGGTAATTTTACAGGCATCAATTTATTTAACGGAAGACCTTTAGGTTTGGTAAATGCTCCTGCCGCTTCTTTAAGAACAGAAGATACTTGGGAAGTTGGTTATAAAGGGTTGATTGCTAATAAAATGGCGGTAACGCTAGATGTATATAATAGAAGTATTGATGGCGCTACTTTATTTACAGGTATTAGTCCTTCTTATATTTTATCCGGTACTGATTATGCAGGTGATTTAGCAACAGATGTAGCGGACCCTGCTTTAAGAGAGTTCATCTTTAATACTTTAGGAGGTGCAGCTAATCCTGTTGCTGGTCCTACAGCAGATCTATTATTAGGTGCTATTCAAGGGGCTTACGCTGCTGGTGGCCAAGGATTTGCTGATGCTATTGGTCCAAATATTGATGCCTTAAATGCAGGTGGTATTTTAGCAACAACTCCTACTGATAATGTTCCAACTAGTGGTAATACTAAGTATGCTGCTGGTTATAGAACTTTTGAAGAATATGACTATTGGGGAGCTGATTTTGGGCTAGAATACTATGTAAATGAAAACTTATCTTTCTTTGGTAATTATTCTTGGCTTTCTGAAAATCAATTTGATGTCCAAGTAATCGGTGCTGCTGAAGGAGAAACAGAAAGAACTTCTATTGGCGCGCCTCAAAATAAGTACAGACTAGGAGTCAATCTTGCTCCTGAATTTGGATTCAGAGCTAATATTGCTTTCCAACATAATGATTCTTATTTTGCTAATATTGGTCAAATTTATAGTGGAGACACCGAAGCGACTAATTTAGTGGATGCGGGTGTAGGGTATAAATTTGATAATGGTTTAGCATTAGACGTTACAGCACAAAACTTATTTGACAATGAATATCGGGCTTTTCAAAACTTCCCAGTTATAGGAAGAAGAGTCTTAGGAAAATTAACGTATACCTTTGGTGGAGAAGGAGGAAGAAGAATTGATGCAGATGGCGATGGTATCTCTGATTCAAAAGATAATTGCCCAAATACCGCAGGCTTGAAAGCTTTTGGTGGCTGCCCAGATTCTGACGGTGATGGTATCATGGATAGCGCAGATGGTTGCCCATTAGCAGCCGGAACCTCCGCTACCAATGGCTGTCCAGACAGTGACGGTGATGGGGTCGCAGATGCAAATGATGCTTGTCCAGAAGTTGCAGGTAATATGAATGGCTGTCCAGATTCTGATGGTGACGGTGTAGCAGATAATGCAGATGCTTGTCCAAATGCAGCAGGTCCAGCTGGTGGTTGTCCAGATGGTGACGGCGACGGAGTAGCAGACAAAGATGATGCTTGTCCTACGGCAGCAGGTACACTTAACGGTTGTCCAGATGCTGATGGTGATGGCGTAGCAGATGCCAATGATGCTTGTCCAAATGCAGCAGGTCCAGCTGGTGGTTGTCCAGATGGTGACGGTGATGGTGTCGCAGATAAAGATGATGCTTGTCCAAAAGTTGCTGCTTCAACAGCAAATGGTTGTCCAGCAGACCCAGATACTGATGGTGACGGAACACCAGATAGTCGAGATGCTTGTCCGAACGTATCAGGGACTGTAGGTGGTTGTCCAGATGGTGACGGCGACGGGGTAGCAGATAAAAATGACGCTTGTCCAAAAGTTGCTGCTTCAACAGCAAATGGTTGTCCAGCAATTCCTTCTAGTGTAACAGAAGTATTTAACCGAGCATTACAAGGCGTTCAGTTTGAGACAGGAAAGAATCGAATCCGTACTGCATCAAAAGCGATTTTGGGAGAAGTGATTCAAATTATGAATCAAAATCCATCCTATAATTTAAATATTGGTGGTCATACAGATTCTATCGGTTCAAGTGAGTCCAATCAAAAATTATCACAGCGAAGAGCAGACGCAGTTAAGAAATATTTGACAGATAGAGGAATCGCTAGTAGTAGAGTTTCCGCCGTTGGATATGGTGAAAGCCAGCCAGTTGCAGATAATAAATATACTGCTGGAAGAAAGCAGAATAGACGAGTTGAGTTATCTGTAAATTACTAGAAAAACAAAACGTTGATTTTCATCAATAGGAAAATTTAAACATACATTAAGCTCCTTTTCCGAGTGTCGATAAAATCAAAGCGAGGAATTAACAGGTGCTTAGTAAATATAAAAATAGTTTTGATTTAGTAAAATTGTTTATGGGCTAAAAAGTAACTATTTATTTTTTAGCTAATATTAGTAATAGAAGCCGTAAAGAATCTTAAGATTCTTTATGGCTTTTTTGGTTATGGGGGCAATGAGGTTATGAGGCTAATAGGGTTTATAAGGAGAGTGCTCGATTCAATGTCATCCCCAATTTTGAATTTTGTCCCGATTGAAATTATCAGGGTTGAATCTATAACGCTGTGCAAAAAATAAGAGGCTTTGGACTTCAATACGACAAAAGCTATAAAAGCGTTTTTTTGTTAAAAATGAATTGAAATTAATTATTATATAATGCGAAAAAAGTTGTCGAAAGCACTAATTGTCAACATTCTGTCAGATTTATCCCTTAAAATTGCTAAATCCTGTCCTTTTGAATCGTTACAAAATTGCTATCGTTTTTTGTTAAAATTTATTTTTTTACATTAATTATAAAGTATATATTATATTTTTCATTCTTCAAATTTGGTAATTAGCGAATTTTCACTACATTTGCTTCACTTCAAAATAAACAACTGAACATCCATAATAAAAACGAAGATAATTTTACCAAAAAAAATAAATATTAAAAAATAGCGATTTTTTCAAATAGCAACCATCACCAATAATAACTCAACCACTAAAAAAATAAAATTCAGTCTGGGTTAAAAAGCTAATCCAAGCAATTTTTTACTAACATTTTATTAAATTAAAACTCACTTAAAATGATGAAACGATTACTCGTATTGGCAGTAGCATTTCTTGCCTTTGCTACCGTCACGCTTCATGCTCAAACCACAATAAGTGGTGTCATAACGGACGCTGAATTAGGCGACCCATTAATTGGAGCAAACGTTATTATTGAAGGAACCACAGTTGGTGCTAGTACAGACTTAGATGGAAATTTTTCTATCTCAAGTGATACACCACTTCCTTGGTCATTGGAAATAAGTTATACTGGTTTTGCACAGCAGACACTTGAAGTAACAGGTTCCCAATCGAATATGGCCATTCAACTTCAGCCAAGTGCACTAATCGGTCAAGAAGTAGTGGTATCTGCTTCTAGAAGACGGGAAAAAGTACAAGAGGCTCCTGCTTCTATTTCTGTTATTAATGCTAGAAAATTAGCAGCAACGCCTAACGATAATGCCGTTAGAAGTATTGTTAACTCTCCTGGGGTTACTGTCCAACAGCAATCTGCTGGTGTGATTAATATTCAATTAAGAGGAGATGGTGGACTTTTTGGTTCTGCGTCTTTCCCAATTATTGATTACCGTTCTTTATCTGGTCCTGGTTTAGGGACATTTGATGCATTGAATTCTCCTATTAATAATATGGATATTGAAAGAATCGAGGTAGTAAGAGGTCCTGGTTCTGCTTTATATGGTCCAGGTGTAACAGCTGGTGTTGTTCACTTTATCACAAAATCAGCTATTGACCAACCTGGTACTTCCATCGAATTAATTGGTGGAGAATTAAATACTTTCGGTGGGTCTTTCAGACATGCAACTAAGGTTTCTGATAAATTTGGTTTTAAAATTAATGGAGTATTTAAAAGAGGAGATGAATTTATTTTAAGACCTGGCGTAGATGATACTTCAATTGCAGCATTAAACTCAACAATTAGAAGACCTACTGTAGCAAACCAAGTTGTTAATGCTCAAGATCCAGGTACCGTATTATTGGGTCCTGATGATACAGATCCTGACGGTGATGGCAGCCCATTACAAGATTTTTGGAATCAACAATCTTTAACGGCTAATTTAGAATTTCGTCCTGCGGATGATTTATCTATCAACGTAGCAGGTGGATTTAACTCTGCTTCACACGTCTTCTTTAATTCTCAAGGAGAAGGATTGTCTCAGGGTAGAGAGCTTTGGGGACAAGTTAGATTGCAAAAAGGAGGCTTATTCGCTCAAGCATTCGTTTTGGATAATAATGGTGGTACTGACGAAAATCCAACTTTCTTATACCGAACAGGTTTAGAAACGGGTATCGCTAGACAGCAATTTGAAGCTCAAGTACAATACAATTTTGATACACCAAATATCTTAGATGCTAACTGGACAGCTGGATTTGATTATCGTCAATCTACTGCTGATACAAGAAATCAAGTATATGGCAGAAATGAACAGGATGATGATTTTAGTATAGCAGGTGCTTATATACAAGGTAAATTTGCATTAGGCGAAAAATTAGACTTAGTCTTAGCAGGTAGAGGGGATAGATTCAACTTCTTAGATGAAACTGCTTTCTCCCCAAGAGCTGTATTGGTATATAAGCCTTCTCCAACACACACAATTAGAGGTGGTTTTAACCGAGCAGTTGGTACGCCTTCTCAATTACAAGTGAACATTGATTTCCCTGTAAATGCACCTCCAGGAATGGATATTTGGTTAGTTGGTAATAAAGAGGAACAAACATTCAATAACCCAGAAATTGTTTTTAATAGTTTATTAGGAGCAGCTGGTATTCCTAACTTACCAATTGGTACACCAGGATTCCCTAATGCTATTGCTTATGGTGCTGTAAATGATGCAGTTCTAGGACAATTAACTCCAGGAATATCTGGTGCTTTACAACAAGGTGGTGCAGATGCAGCTACAGCAGGCGCAATTGCTGGTGCGATTGAAGCTTACTTAAGAGACCCTAGTAATACTCCAACTGGTGTTACTGGTAATTTTACAGGAATTAACTTATTTAATGGTCGACCATTAGGTTTAGTAAATGCACCTGCCGCAACTCTAAGAACAGAAGATACTTGGGAAGTGGGTTACAAGGGTTTAGTAGCTAATAAATTAGCAGTAACATTAGATGTTTACAATAGAAGTATTGATGGTGCTACTTTATTTACAGGTATTAGTCCTTCTTATATTTTATCAGGTACTGATTATGCAGGTGATTTAGCAGCAGATGTAGCGGATCCAGCTTTAAGAGATTTTATCTTTAATACATTAGGTGGTGCAGCTAATCCTGCTGCTGGTCCTACAGCGGATTTATTATTAGGTGCTATTCAAGGAGCTTATGCTGCTGGTGGTCAAGGATTTGCAGATGCAATTGGTCCAAATATTGATGCTTTAAATGCTGGTGGTATTTTAGCAACAACGCCTACAGATAATGTTCCTTCTGGTGGTAATACTAAATATGCTGCAGGTTATAGAACTTTTGAAAAATATGATTATTGGGGACTTGATTTTGGATTAGAATATTACGTTAACCAAAATTTATCTTTCTTTGGTAATTATTCTTGGTTGTCTGAAAATCAATTTGATGTACAAGTAGTCGGTGCTGCGGAAGGAGAAACAGAAAGAACCTCTATTGGCGCTCCTCAAAACAAATATAGATTAGGAGTAAACTATACGCCTGATACTGGATTCAGAGCAAATATAGCATTCCAACATAATGATTCTTTCTTTGCTAATATCGGACAGATTTATAGTGGAGATACAGAGGCAACTGACTTAGTTGATGCTGGTGTTGGTTACAAATTCTCTAATAGTTTAGCAATCGATGTAACTGCTCAAAACTTATTTGATAATGAGTATAGAGCTTACCAAAACTTCCCAATTATAGGAAGAAGAGTATTGGCTAAGTTGACTTACCACTTTGGTCAAGATAAAGAATAAATAATGTCTTAGAGCAAGAGGCTTAGGGCGCAGGTTTTTCCCTCCGCCCTGAGTTTTCCGCTCTCTGCAAAAAAATATTTCTACTAAAAAACATTTAAACAAAACGAGCTTTTAATTGAAGTGGCTCCATTCGAAAAATAGAGCCGCTTCCACCAACTTTAATAAGAAATACATTTTAGTAGAGTTTTATTACCGCAATTTGTCTTTGATGAATTGCGGTATCTTTTTTACAGGATGAGCGAGCAAAAAAGTCCTAGAGGACTATTTTGTGAAGTGAACCGCAAAGCGGGTGGGATGGCTCAGGTTTTTAACTCCGATAAATCGGAGATTTTTGTAGGTCGTACTTTTGGGACTTGTTCTAGGTCATGTTCCTTGCAAGATTTGCTTTTGGTTCATAGCCTCTGTTTAGAACCTTATATCACCTCATCACCTCATCACCTCATCACCTCATCACCTCATCACCTCATCACCT
>CAYMSC010000215.1:0-10254 GCA_964392805.1 uncultured Saprospiraceae bacterium | reverse complement strand
TTAAAGGACAACGAATTATTTTATTTATTGACTCTCCAAAAATAATTGCTCAGACATTAATACATTTACAATTCAACGAATTCATCGTTTATCATTCATCGTTCAACATAATCTACAATCTGTAAATTCAATCTATCCCAATGTGCATCATCATGAAATTGATAAGGAGAAGGGTTATAAGTACCGACTACATCAACCTTAGCTTTCATTGGTACTTCCATATTTAATAAATGATAAGTCGCATTGACCATTAACCTTCTAACTTCTTCGTCTAGCATATCGGTAGCAGCACCAATAGTAGTAGTAAAAGAAGTACCTGATTTACCAGTTGGAAGTTGATAGTTTTTAAGCCATGCAATCGGTGGCATCGGGTCATTTGGATTATATTTTGTTTTAGTGATAGGATTTACCATTGCGATTGCGGTATCCGTTTCTTTCATCCCATAAAAAAGGTCTTTTTCATCATATTCTCCTGTTCGATTTATTGTCTGTCCTAAAATAATAGCTTGCGTATTAGGCATTGGCATTCGGATACCATAAACATCAGTTGCTCCCCAAATTGAGCCATTCTCAATCCCATTGGTAATAGGATGATTTGCAGCATTAGGCGCAATAATACCTCTCGTACTTTGATTTTTATGATGTCCGTGGTGGGTGTACCAAGTTTCTCCTAAAACTAATTTTCCAAAACCTAAATTCCAATCTGTTTTATCTCCTTTATAATTCCAACTATAATGCTGATAGGCATGAGTCGTGTCTTTATAATTAAAAGCATGCGTCGCTGTACGAATAGCCATCAATGGTTTACCCACATTCAAATAACTATCTACGTGCTTCATTTGCTCGGCGGGTAAAGCTCGAAAACGAGTAAATAAAATCATCAAATCGGCATCTGCTAATTTTTCTAAACCGGGAATGTTAAAACTAAAATTAGGGTCAATCATTCCTAATTTTGCTGGGTTCTGCGCAAATAAAACGGTACAATCAAAGCCATGGTGATTAGTTAAAATTTTGGCTAATTGGGGCATAGCTTCCTCTGAGCGATATTCTTCATCACCAGTAACTAACACAATATTTTTCCCCGTAGGATTATTTTTTGCTTTGTAAGTAACCCATTGCACAGGTGCTGTTTTTTGCATTGCTGCTTTAGATGAAGCGGCTGTCGTTTCTTTTTGTGTATTATTATGACAGCTAAAAAAGGAAATAAAAAAGAATAGGTAAAAAAATTTAAAGCAGTTCATTCTTGCAATGGAGTTGATTAATCGAATTATTTGACAAGAATAAAGGTAGGAAAAGAAATTGAAAAATTGGGTATAAATTACTGGATGACAAAAATGCCACCCAGTAATTTAATTGGGGCTACATAATTGAATCATCGATAAATGATAATTTATTTGGATAGTCCGTAGTAAAATGTAGGCCTCGACTTTCTCGTCGAATAGAAGCAGATTTAGATACTAAATAAGCAATCGTAGTTAGATTTCTTAGCTCAAATAATTGGGTAGACACATTCGTAGTACCATATAAAGCCTCCGTTTCATTATATAATAAATGCAGTCTATCCAAAGCTCTTTTTAAACGAACATTAGACCGTACAATCCCCACATAACTACTCATTAAATCTTTTAATTCTTTAGTACTTTGTGTGATTAAGACCATTTCTTTAGGCTCAGAAGTTCCTTTTGCATTCCAATCAGGAATTCCTTCTTGATGCTTTCTTTTATCAATAGTTTTCAAAACATCTAAGTGAATACGATGGGCATAAACCATCGCTTCTAAAAGAGAATTGGAAGCTAAACGATTCGCACCATGTAAACCAGTACAAGTACATTCTCCACAAGCATATAGGTTTTTAATAGAACTCTTCCCTACATCATCGACTTTAATTCCTCCACACATATAATGACAAGCAGGCACAATTGGAATCATATCTTTCATTGGGTCAATCCCAATACTAACACATTTATCGTAGATGGTAGGGAAGTGTGCATAGAATTTTTCTTTATCTAAATGTCGGCAGTCTAAACACATAAAATCTTCTCCACGTTCTTTCATTTCTTTATCAATTGCCCTAGCGACAATATCTCTAGGTGCTAAAGAACCACGCTCATCATACTTTTGCATGAACTCTTCTTCATTTCTATTTTTCAAAATACCACCGAACCCTCTTACAGCCTCAGAAACTAAAAAATCTGGATTTTCTCCAGCAGGGTTAAACAAAGCAGTAGGATGAAATTGCACAAACTCCATATTTTCTATTCTTCCATTCGCTCTATACATCATGGCGATACCATCGCCCGTAGCGATAACAGGGTTGGTAGTATTCTTATAAATTTGTCCTGCACCACCAGTAGCAACAACCGTAGTTTTTGCTAAGATAGTATCAATTTCATTCGTAGCCTTATTAAGTGCATAAGTGCCATAACATTCAATATTAGGCGTCACTCGGTTTACGATATGTCCCAAATGGTGCTGTGTAATGAAGTCTAACGCAAAATAATGTTCAAGGATTTTTACATTCTTCAGTTCTGCTACTGCATCGGATAAAGTCCGCTGCATTTCCCAACCTGTTAAATCTTTATAATGCAGAATTCGATATTCAGAATGGCCACCTTCCATTCCCAAATCATACTTATCCTCCTTATTTTTATCAAACCGTGCGCCCCATTCTATAATTTCCCGAACCCTTTCTGGTCCTTCTTTAATCACAATTTCAACCGCCTTTTTATCGCATAATCCATCTCCAGCATCCAACGTATCGTCGATATGTTTTTTATAATTGTCTGTTTCCAAGTTCCAAACGGCTGCTACGCCACCTTGGGCATAGCGAGTGTTGCTTTCTCGCTCATTCGTTTTAGTTAAAACCGTAATTTCTAAATCAGGTCTTTCTCTAGCCACTTTAATAGCAAAAGTTAAACCTGCAATTCCTGAACCGATGACTAAAATATCTGTTTTGAGCATTGTTATTTTTTTACCACAAAATCATAAAGTATATTGAAAAAATAAATTTATCAAAATAATTTTGTGTAATTCACATATTTTCGGAAAGCAAATATAAGATTTAGGTTTTAACGCAAAAAGGCACAAAGTAGTTTTAATTACATTGTGCCTTTTTGCGTTTGCCTAAAATTCTGTTAGTTTGACCTATTCTTTTACTTAACCAACTGCCCTGTCAACCGCATCAATTCTACTTCGGTATTTTTTAAATTAAAAATAGCGTTTAATCTAGCTTGAGATGCATTGACAAATGCTAATTGAATACTTCGATAATCAAAGGAAGTAATCAAACCACCTTTAAAGCGTTCTTCGCCAATCGCTAAGTTCTGCTGGGCATTATCAATTAAATTCTCCGTTAATTTCACCAAGCGTAATTGATTATTATAATTAGCTAAAGCATTGTGTAATTGATTAGATAGCGTTCTTTTGAGGTCATTAATATTTAGTTGAGCAATCAATTCGTCTACTTTAGCATTTTCTACATTTCGCTTCTTATTGCCACCATCAAAAAGGTTATAATTAGCTTGTAGATTAAAATAAAAAGTAAAGGTTCTATTCGTGCCACTATTATCGTTCTCAACAGGTGGCTGGTCGCCAAAAGCAAGCAATTGAGTTCCATTCGTACCTGTAAAATCATAAATTAATCCACTTCCCAAACTAATCGTTGGCTTATTAAAACTTTCTTGAAATTGGGTATTAATATTGGCCAATTCTCGATTAATCATCAAGCTTTGTAAATTTTGGTTATTGGCAAATAATGATTCTTCTAAATCCGCTAATTGATAAGTTTTAGGGTTATAATTCAAACCGTCACTTAATTCATATACTTTGTTTAAATCGTCCTGTCCCATCACCAAATTTAAGTCTCTATAAGCAGTTACCACATTATTTTCTTGAATTAAAATATTGGTCGAATCATTTAGGTAAGCATCTTGGGTTTGTAGTAAATCAAATTTCCCTGCTTGCCCAAATTCTTTTCTTACATTTTGATACTCAATCCTATCTCTTGATAAAGTTAATACCTCTCTTAAAGTCGCTAATTGTTCTTCTTGTATCAATGTCCGATTATAAGCCAAGATAATTGCTTGAATCGTATTTTCGGTTGCTACGGAAATTCCTAAATTGGTTTGATTTTCAACTTCTTGCAATTGCTGTTTGGTAATTTTTACTCTTTTACCATCATAAATCGTCCATGCTAAATCTATAGAAGGGGTAAGACCTCCACTTAAAGCGGATTGTTCTAATAAAAAACCAGGGCTCCTCGCATCCCGATAGCCATTATTAGAATTGAGATTTAAATCTAGTCTAGGATAACGACCTGCCGCGCCCCAATCGTTATTATTAGTAGCAACTTGGAAATTTTGTCTTGCGATTTCAATTTGATAATTATTCTGAATGCCAATTTCTATGGCTTGCGCTAAGCTCAGCTTTTCCTGTGCAAATAGCGATAAGCAAATAAAAAAGGATATAGTTAGTAGGATGAATTTCTTCATTTTTTTCTTTTCTTTAAAATTGATATTGGAACCGTCGAATTTAGATTCGACGGTAACAAAACTAGAGTGTGTTTTCTAGCTGAGTTTTAGTTCTTTTTCAAAAAAGGCTTTGATTTCTTGCCAATTTTTGACTCTTGTAAATTCGTTATTATCCAAATTATGAGGTGCGTGGTATAAAATGCCTTTTCCTGTGAAATTAATTAAATTTTTCACGTGGTCATCAATTAAATAATCAGCAATAATCATATCTTTTCTGCCACAAAACACAAAGTTTTTCCACGATAGAAAAGGAAAATATTTTTGTAACCAATCGTATTTATCTTCCATTGAATTGCGAAACTCCATCGCTGAAGTCACAATAAAAATTTCGTAATGTTCAGACAACCACTTAACCACTTCTTGACTATCATCCATCAATGGTAAGTCTTTGAAAAAACCTTTGATATGCAATTGATTTCTTAACTCAGGATGACCAACATAATGGTATATTTTCTGTCCTTTTTCAAACAGTTGTGCTTCTGTAACTTTTATGCCAGTGTATCTTTCATACCATTCGCTGAATCGAGCATTGGTGTTTGCCAATACTTCGTCCATGTCTATTGCAATTCTTTTCATGTAGTTAGTTGATTAATTATAAATTATTGGTTGATTGATTGGCGTCATGTAAATAGCTTTACTATCATTAATTATCTTCAGTAGAACAAGCAGCTTACTTAATAATAATAAATCAACCAATAATTATTCAACAAATTAAGCCAAAGCTTTCTGATTCTTAATCGCTCTTTCCACCGACTCCAAAGAAGGCTTTTCCCCTTCCCATAACCAAGTTAGATATACTTTAATCCGATTCGTCGCAATAATAAAGATAGGCAATAAAAGCAGAATAATTACCGTAATAAATATCAATCCAAAGGCTACTGAAATAGCCATCGGAATAATAAATTGCGCACCTAAACTAGGGTCTAATAGAAGTGGAGCTAAGCCAGCAACCGTTGTAACTGATGTTAATACAATAGGTCTAAAACGAGACAATCCTGCGTGATAGAGTGCATCCATCTGAGGCATATTTTTCTTTAAATTTTGATTATAGGTGGAAATGAAAACAAGTGCATCGTTGACCAAAATCCCAATCAAAGCCAGAACACCTTGATTAGATAAAAGGGTAATCGGTTTATCCATCAACCAATGCCCCCAACCTACCCCAATATAGCAGAATGGGATAAGCATAAAAACCACTAAAGTTTGGCTGATAGACTTAAAGGTTAGCGTAATTACAAAGAACATTAAAATTAAAACAATAGGCCCAACTAAGGCAAAAGAAGCTTGTGTTTTACCAGTTTCTCGTTCTTGCCCTTCTAGCAAGGCCGTTACACTCGGATATTTTGCTTCCACTCTAGGCGCAATATTATCCTTAATATTATTATTTTGGTCTGAAGCAGATACGTCATTATTGGCAATATCTGCCTCTATTGTGATTTGCCTTTTGCCTTCCAATCTGTCGATAGCTAAAATCCCCACTTCTTCTTCAAGGGTCGCAACATCTTTTAATGGGAAAGTTCTACCGTCAGCTAGTCGGATGTGCATTTCTTCTAATTGTGCCACATTTTTTCGGTCTGCTTCCGCATAGCGCACCCAAACTCTGACTTCATCTTTTCCTCGTTGCAATCTTTGGACTTCGCTACCAAAATAGCCTTGTCGGACTTGTCCTGCTATTTCTTGTAGGTTTAAACCCAAATATTTTGCTTTCTCATTTAGGTTTATTTTTATTTCTTTCAACCCATCTTTATCCGTATCAGTAATATCTCGCAATTCTGCCAAAGTATTTAGTTCCGCTTTGACCATTTCGGCTGCCAATTTAAGTTCTTCGCTATTATTGCCTACTAAAGAAAGAGAAACAGGTTTTCCAAAATTTATTTGTGCGCCAAAAGTTAATTCTTCTGCTCCTGCTATTTCTCCTGCTTTTTTCCGAATAGCCTCTGAAATAATTCGACCTGTTACTGCTCTCCTCTTTTCAACATCAATAAAGAGCAAATTAAGTGCTCCAACATTACTAGTTGGGCCGACCGTTTTTTGAATATTTGCTATAATAGGTTCACCACCAGGTGTATATTTTTCGGTCAATTCCTTATTCACTTCCCAAGCTGCCTGTTCGATATGAGTTAACCATTTCTCTGTAATATCGTCCGATGTTCCAGAAGGCATTTTAAGACTAATATCTAAATTATTTAATTCTACATTAGGAAAAAAAGTCTGTCTGATAATACCTCCTTGGATAGCAGCAAAGGTAAGAATCAAGGCACTCAAAATAGAAGTGAACACCAAAAATTTATTATGCATGGAGAAACGTAAAACGGGCGCATATATACTATCTCTCAACCAACGCATAAAACCGTCAAATTTTTGCACCAACCATCTAGGTTTTTTATCTGGATCCAAAGCATGAGAATGAGCAACATGCGTCGGTAAGATTAAAGCACCTTCAAGCAACGAAAAAGCTAAAGCAAATAACACAAATACCGCTAAGGAAGAAAAATATTCACCAATCTGTCCATCCACAAAAAAGAAACTACCGAAGGCAAGCATAGTTGTCAGTATAGCACCTGTGACAGCAGGTAAAACTTCCATTGTGCCTTCAATCGCTGCCTGAGTTCGAGTAAATTTACCTTCTTCATATTTACTATAAATGCTTTCACATATGACAATACCATCATCTACCAAAATACCCAGTACCATAATCATCCCAAAGGAAGAAACGACATTAATACTTTCTCCAAACAGCGGGACAAAAATAAACATGCCAGCAAAAGAAATAGGAATAGCTAAAGCCACCCAATATGCCAATCTCCAATTTAGGAACATAGCTAACAATACAACAACCAATAAGAAACCAACAAGACCATTTTCTATTAATAAATCAATTCTATTAGTAATGTATTCAGATTCATCATTCAAGAGTGTTGCTTTAATACCAGCGTTCTTTTTTACAAAAGCTGCCATATAGTTTTTTGTAATGTCCGCTACTTCTACGACATCCTCATTCTTAGTGTATTGCAACCCAATCCGAATAGCTGTTTCCCCATTGATATAAACTCTATCTGGATTATCTACCCATTTATCTCTAATATCTGCAATTTGATGTAGTTTTACAATACTTCCATTAGGGGAAGTTTTCACCACAATATCCCTAAATTCATTAGCCGTATATCCTTTATTCTTAGCTCGAAGCAATAAATCTTCTTTTTCTCCTTTAATGGTGCCACTTGTAATATTCAGATTAGCACCCTGCACTGCCCTTGTTGCTTGGGCAAAAGATAATTGATAAGTTCTTAAATCCGCTTCTCTAAAAGCAATTTCAATTTCTTCATCAGGCGTACCTTGTAAAGTCACCTTAGAAATACCGTCCATTGCTAATAAATCTTCTTCTATTTGCCGAGCATATTGTTTTAAAGTCTTCAAATCTACATTACCACTAATAGCATAATTTATTGCAGGGTAGAGTATTTCTTGTTTAAACACCTGAATAGATTCTACATTGACGGGAAAAGAAGAAATAGCATCTACTGCATTTTTGACATCTGTCAACACCACATCAACATCTGTCCGCTCTATCGTTTCTATAGTAATTGTACCTACATTTTCGATAGATTTAGATGTTACTCTATCTATATTGGACACCCCTTTAATAGCTTCTTCTACTTTACTAACCACGCCTTCTTCTACTTCCTCTGGAGATGCCCCTAAATAGGTTGCTTGAACAATAATAAATTTATCTCTTACTTCTGGGAAAAAGGATTTTCGAGTATTTTTCATCCCAAATAATCCCATGGTAAGTATTGCACCCATCAACAAATTGGCAGCTAAAGGGTTATCGATAAAATATTTTATAATTGACCTCATATTTATAGTTGTCGGTTATCAGTAGTCTTATATTAAACAAACAACTGATGATTATTTTACACTTGCGGTTAGTTCGATTGGTTTAACTGTTAATCCTTCATATGCACCAACAATTTTTTCACTTAATAAAAGTGTTTCATCGGTTAAACCTTTTACAACAGCATAGTTGGCATTTGTATTAACTACTTCTATTGTTTGCAAAGTTAATTGACCGTCTTTTATAACATAGACTTGGTTCTGGTTGGTCAATAAATCAATAGGTAATTCTATCGCTGATTTAATCGTATTAGAATTTAGATTTCCTCTTAGATACATCCCTTCTCGAAGGCCTTTACCAGTCACTCCGATATAAGCAATCACAGATTGTGTATTCGGGTCAATTTGGTCGCTAATCCTTTTTACAGTACCCGTCCAAGTCCCATCAACTGCATCAGAATATAAACTAACTTTACTACCCGTTTTGATAAATTTCAAATCTTCTAAATTGAGTGTCGCTTTCATTTCATAGGCACTAGTACTCATCAATTCAGCCATTTGTTGACCAGCTCTGACAAGCGTTCCTGGCTGAATAGTTGATTGGGTAATAACGCCAGAAAATGGGGCATAGACTGTATATTTTTGCAAGCGATTTTCTCCGCTCTTAATTGTATAGTATTGGCTTAATAAATTTTTAGAAGCGATAAAGTATTTTTCTTGATCATTAAGTGGAGTAGGAAAACTTTTAATTGGTTGATTAACATCAAAATTATCTAAATATATCTTCCATTGTTGGAAACTTTCGGGGTAATCAATTTTTAAATCCGGCATTAGTGTTGTAATAGCATTCAACACATTACTCTTTTGAGAAAGGATATTGAGCTTAGCTTCTTCTTTATCAATGTCCAAAAGAATCGTTCCTTTTTTGAAGTAGTTGCCCACTTTAACCGTTCGATTGGAGGTAGAAAGCGTTCCAGTAACCTCTGCAAAAATCCCAACTTTGTTAAAAGCTTCTAAGCTACCTTGTACTTCTAATTTTGAGCTAATATCTTTATTCCTTACTCGCATTACTTTCACTTCTCTTTCAATGACCTTATCGACAGTTTCCTTCTTGGGAGGAGCTTCTTTCTTCGAAAGTTTAGGGGCTAATATAAAGATTGAGCCTAATAAAATTATTGCACCTAAGACAATGCTCAATTTTCGAAATATACTATTCATGATTCAATTATATTAAAAGCAGATTTATTTACAGTAAATTAGTTGTGTTTGCAACTAATTTTTTAGATTGTGATATATTTTTTCTAGCGTTTTTAGACAATTCTCCATTTCCTCTTTTGAAATACCTTGCTTAGCATCTCCCAACAATCCAGTTGCATGAAACATTATTTGATTTTGTAACACATTACCTTTATAGGTCAGGAATATTTTTTTATTACGCTTGTCTTTTTCATCTTTAATTCTAACAATAATATTTTTCTTTTCCATCAATTCTAAAGCTCTGGCAATCGTAGCTTTATCCTTAACAATAGAAATAGCTAAGTGTTGTTGAATAATACCATCTTGTTCCCATAGTTCTGCTAAAATACCCAGACAATGAGGCGGTAAATCAAATTTTTCCTTACCAATTCTATTCTTCAATTCAATACCAATCAACCTTCCTACTCTATTGGTAAGAAAGCCAAGATTCATTGCTTCATTTTGAGTTATTTTTGATTTTCCTGGCATCATTTATTAGTTGTGTTTGCAACGAAACACAAAAATAATAAAGATGTTTTGAAAAGTGAGTAAATTTTAGATTAAAAAAAGGTGAACTGTTTAAAACGATAGGTGAGTTGCAAAAATGAAAAAGTCAATTGTTGTTATTTTGTCAGATTATTTACTTCCAAATAAA